>CAMWUK010000069.1 GCA_947177415.1 uncultured Clostridiaceae bacterium | reverse complement strand
TTTTACCAGCCATTATGGGAAATTATTAGATATTATGTATATTCTGGAAAAATCCCAATGAGGGGTTCTGAACAGTTACCATATTTTATTATGTAAATACAGTTTTCTATTAGTAGAAATATTACCATCAACAAATAATAAAGAAAAGGGAAGTGTACATATTATGTATCAGATTGATTTCAGTAAAAAAATTCACATACATTTTATAGGAATTGGCGGTATCAGCATGAGTGGCTTTGCAGAATTGCTTCATGCACAAGGATTTACAATTAGTGGTTCTGACCAGAATGAAACGAAAATCACTCTTCATTTAGAAGAGCAAGGTATTAAAGTTATGTATGGACAACGCAAAGAAAATATTACAAAGGATATTGATTTGATTGTTTATACTGCTGCAATTAGTGAAGACAATGAAGAATATATTGCTTCTGTAGAATCTGGAATTCCCATGATGGATCGTGCCCAGATGGTTGGCCAGGTTATGAAAAACTATGATTGTGCAATTGCTGTTTCTGGTACTCATGGAAAGACTACAACCACCTCTATGGTATCTCATATCCTTCTTGCTGCCAAGATGGATCCTACCATTTCTGTAGGTGGCATCCTAAAAGCTATCGATGGAAATCTTCGTATTGGACATTCTCAAAATTTTGTCACAGAAGCCTGTGAGTATACAAACAGTTTTTTAAAATTCCATCCAACAATTGGTATAATTTTAAATGTAGAAGAAGACCACATGGATTTCTTCCATAATATTGAAGAAATTTATGATTCTTTCTATCGTTTCTCAAACCTGCTGCCAGAGAATGGGCTTCTTATTATCAATGGCGACATCGAAAATCATGGTGAAATTACCAAAGATACCAAGGCAAAAATAATTACTTATAGTGTGACAGATAAATCCTGCAACTATGCAGCAGATAATATTTCCTTTGATGAGTCTGGGTATGGTTGTTTTGATTTATTAGAAAATGGAGAAAAAGTGGATAGTATCTCTTTATCTGTTGTAGGTATGCATAATATCTCTAATGCACTATCTGCAATTGCTCTTTCCCGCTATCTTAATATTACCATGGAAGATATTAAATACGGGCTTTCCAGCTTCAAAGGCACAGACCGTCGTTTTGAATACAAAGGTGAAATTAGTGGAATTACCATTATTGACGACTATGCACATCACCCAACAGAGATTATTGCCACCTTAGAAGCTGCTAAAAAATATCCACATAAAAGAACCTGGGTGGTATTCCAGCCTCATACCTATAGCAGAACAAAGGCTTTCTTAAATGATTTTGCTAATGCCCTTTCTTTGGCAGATAAGGTAATTCTTGCAGATATTTATGCGGCAAGGGAAGTAGATACTGGGGAAGTTTCCTCAAAAGATATTCTCAAAGAGTTACAAGAATTAGGTACTGATGCTTATTACTTTCCTTCTTTTGACGAAATTGAAAACTTTTTATTAGAAAATTGTATGCAAGGGGATTTGTTGATAACAATGGGTGCTGGAAACGTTGTAAACATTGGAGAATCCCTTTTAGGAATCTAAGTTATCCACATTATCCACATGGTTATCAACATTATGTAGTTTTATAACCTTGTGGATTTCTTTTTTGCTTTTTTTTACTACACCAATAGAACTTTTTATGGATAATCTCTTGTTTTTTCCTATTTTTCGACCTACTACCACTAGAATACCAAATTTATCCACACTATTTATCCACATTATCCACATTTATAGTGGTGGATAACTATGCTCTTGCCCTTTCCCCCTCTCTTGTGCTATAATCGTAACAGTTTAGCCCACAGGCTGAACTGTTACTATAATCAACATAATTATAAATAAAATATATGTTAGGAAGGAGATTTTTCATGAGTGGCTTTCGTTTATACACTAAAGAGAGTTCAGATTCTACTGTTGTCTCAAATATTTTTTTAGACTACTATATGCCTACAGCCAATGGCAGTTATGTAAAAGTATATCTGTATTTACTTCGTTGTCTTGGTTCAAGTGACATGGAACTCTCCATTCCTTTTTTTGCAGATCGTCTGGAGAACACAGAGAGCGATATTCTCCGAGCCCTCCACTACTGGGAAAAAGTGGGACTTTTGGAGCTTTCCACAAATTCCTCAGGAGAGATTACTAATATTTGCCTTTGCAATCCCAAGCCATTATCCACATCTCCTGCAACCGGACATGTTCTTCCAAAATCTGCTACAAATCCGCTACATTCTACGCAAGATGTAACAACTTCTGACATAGCACCAGCTTCTGGTAACCACACTGTGTCCCATTGTAAGAATTATTCTCCAGAACAGCTTGCTAAACTTACAAAAGACAAGTCTTTGCAAAACCTTCTAACAGTGATTGAAAGTTATATGGAACGTCCTTTAAAACCAGGGGATATACAGCTAGTTGTGTTTCTGTGCCAGGATTTGCATTTTTCTGATGAATTGGTGATGTATTTATTTGAATATTGTATTTCTAGAGGTAAACATCATTGTAACTATATCGAAACAGTAGCCATTCACTGGAAAGAGGAAGGGATTACAACTGTAGAACAGGCAGAACAGGCTTCGAACCGGTATAACCGGGATTTTAATGCTGTTAGTAAAGCTTTTGGTCTTGGCCGTATGCCTGCTGCTATGGAACAAAAATTTATACAAAAATGGATACGGGAATTTGGATTTGATACACCGATTCTTGTGGAAGCATGTAACCGTACCATTTTACAGATTAAGAAACCGGATTTTAAGTATGCCGATTCTATCTTAGAGAAATGGCATAAAAACGGAGTACATACACTGGCAGATATCAAAGCTCTTGATAACTCATACAAACAGTCAAAACAAAATAAAAGCAGTACCCCACAGACTAAAAATAAGTTTAATTCTTATTCCCAAAGGAATTACTCTGCCAAAGACTATTCTGATTTGGAAAAACGGCTGGTGGAAAAGAATTTTCGCAAGAGTTAGTGTCTGGTAAAACTTTACAGAATAGTTTTTCATTAACAAAGCGGCAAAGGAAAGCGTATATCAGACCACTTTGGCTAATAAAAGGAGATGTCACCTATGGCATTAAAAAATACTCAAATTAATTGCATTTTACGAGAATATGATAAAAAACAACAAGAGAACCGAAGGCGGCTCCGGGAAAGACAAGATGAGATTTACCAGATTCTCCCAGCAGTACAGGAAATTGAACAGGAGCTTGCTGCTAACGCAGTAGAAGCCACCAAACTTACTCTGGCAGGTGATGATACTGCAATACAAGTTTTAAAAGAAAAAAACCAGAGCCTTATTGAGGCCAAAACGGCTCTTCTAGCCTCCCATGGTTATGACCCTGATTATCTTCAATTGTCTTACTTTTGCCCTGATTGCAAAGATACAGGATACATCACAAATCATGTTTGGCAGGATGAAGATCATATTTTGCTTAGCACTAATAAATGTCATTGTTTTAAACAGGCAGTTGTGGACTTACTTTATTCCCAGTCAGGCATTCGTTCTGTTCTTGACCATGAGAATTTTTCTACCTTTTGCTATGATTACTTTAGCCAGGATTATATAGACCAGAATCTTGGAATTTCTTCTTATGAGAATGTTGTCCGTGCAGTTGCAACTTGCCAGGATTTTATACAAAATTTTGATAAACAATTTGAAAACATTTTATTTTATGGCAATGCTGGTGTAGGTAAAACCTTTTTATCTAACTGTATTGCAAAAGAGTTATTGAATTCTTCCCATACTGTGATTTATTTAACAGCCTTTCAGTTTTTTGACATTTTGGAACGGCACAAATTTAACAAAAACGAAACAGATTATAGTATAGAAGAAAAATTTCAGGGAATTATGGATTGTGATTTACTGATTATTGATGATTTAGGAACTGAACTTACCAACAGCTTTATTAATTCCCAGTTATATTTATGTGTGAATGAACGCTTGCTTAGCAAGCATTCAACTATTATATCTACCAACCTTTCTTTAGATGAAATACGTGACTTGTATAGTGAACGTATTTTTTCCAGAATAACCAGTAACTATACAATTATCAAATTATTCGGTGAAGACATTCGTCTAAAAAAAGCATTTGCACCTTGACGAATTTTACCGATAATGGTATGATTTGAAAGATTGATAGTCTTAACTAACCTTTTAACCTGACAACACTCTTGTTGTCCACTATTTTTACAAACGGAGGATTACTCATGTCACAGGATAAGAAAATTTATGACAAAATTCCAGTAGGCAGACTTGGTCTTGTTGCTCTTAAGAGCTGCCAGACATTAGGAGACAAAGTAAATGAATATTTAGTAGAATGGCGTAACAAACGTCAAGATAAGAACATTGGAACCATCGCATACGGTGATTACAAAAAAGATTCTTATCTTTTAGATGTAAGTTGCCCACGTTTTGGTTCTGGTGAAGCAAAATGTATTATCAAGGAATCAGTTCGTGGTGATGATTTATATCTTCTTGTAGATGTATGTAACTATAGTTTAACCTATACCGTTTGTGGTCACGAGAATCACATGTCTCCAGATGACCATTTTCAGGATCTAAAACGTGTAATTGCTGCTGTTAGTGGTAAGGCAAGAAGAATCACAGTTATTATGCCTTTCTTATACGAAAGCAGACAACATAAGCGTTCTTCCAGAGAATCCCTTGACTGTGCACTTGCATTACAGGAATTGGTTCAAATGGGAGTTGACAACATTATTACATTTGATGCTCATGATCCTAGAGTACAAAATGCAATTCCTTTGAAAAGTTTTGAAACGATTTTGCCAAACTACCAATTCATAAAGGCTTTGCTTCAAAATGTAGACGATTTAAAATGCGATCCAGAACACTTAATGGTAATCAGTCCGGATGAAGGTGCCACTGGACGTGCCATTTATCTGGCTACCGTTCTTGGTGTAGATGTAGGTATGTTCTATAAACGTCGTGACTATACAAAAATTGTTGATGGACGCAATCCTATCGTTGCTCACGATTTCCTAGGTTCTGATTTGAATGGCAAGGATGCTATTATTGTAGATGATATGATTTCTTCTGGAGAAAGTATGATTGATGTAGCAAAACAGTTAAAGAAACGTAATGCAAACCGCATCTTTATTGTTTCTACATTTGGATTGTTTACTAATGGTCTTGAGAAGTTTGACCAAGCATATAAAGAAGGGTTATTCTACCGTATGCTTACTACAAACTTAGTATATCAGACAGAGGAATTATTATCTAAAGAATATTACATCAATGTTGACATGAGTAAATATATCGCATTAATTATTGATACCTTAAACCATGATGACACAGTTAGTGAATTGTTAAATCCTGCGGAACGTATCGATAAGATTCTTCGCAAATATGGTCAGAAAAAATAATATACTATGAAAGTCCAGCCAAATGGTTGCATTTCGTACAAGTTTACTTGTAAAGAAATGCAACCATTTTGATTGGCTAACTGTATAAGTATGTAGGACGATAGTCCGAAATACGAATACAGTTGGTGATTGCGAGAGTGCGTAGCACATAGCAATCAACTTTCATTCATGATGGTGCAGTGATCCACTTGAGTGACAACTCGAATTGCGAATACATAGCAGGTGGTTACGAAAACACGTAGTGTGTAGTAACCAACACTTTCATTCATAATTTCTACATGGAGTGGGACATGGAGGTACACCATTTTGATTACCATCCATCCTCTTCAATTACCTGTATTTCTAAATAATCAAACTCTATGCTTTCCACAAAATTATCTTTTCCAAATCTTACTTTGTCAAACCGCTTAAATTCTGCTATGGTAGAATCTAACCATATTGGATGTGCTAAATCAAATTCTTCGCAGACAGTATCCAATGCTGCAAAAATTTTCTTTGTTCTTGTCATATCTTCCTGTTCATTACATACTACCATATCTTTCCATAAACGATTTTCTTTCCATACTTTTGCCCATAACCGAAACATATTTTTCTCCTTTTTCTATCTTTTATTCCCGCGAAGCAACGAGCCAAGTGCGAGCTTGCTCGCATTTGGCGACTGCCGCGAGGGTCAAATACCCCGCCCCTTGGGGCGAACTTGCTAAAAAGAAGCTAGGTCATGCCCCGTAGCTTGCTGCGGGGTATTTGACTGTGACTATCCAACACCTGTAAAATCAGAGGAAGGACTAAACCATACTTACTTTCTTATGCACATAGCATAACATATCTTACTCAAACATGCCACTACTCTTTACTCTGAAAGTTATTACTAGTTACTAGTAACAGTTCAGCCGATGGGCTGACCTGTTACGGAATTGGGCAAGCTTCGCATGTAAATTGCCCAATTCCAATCCTGTTTTAGTCTTTTTTTACGGTCTGCACAGCGGAGTGTGCAGACCTACCTGAACTGTTACAGTTACTAAACATATATAAACAGTTTTCATTGCTTTCATGGCATTTTTGTGTTAATCTTGTATTATCTGTGTTTTTACTATGAAAGTGTTATCAATAGATCTGAGCAAGGAGAGTGGTATCTCGAATTGTGAATACATAGCTGGCGGTTACAAGAGCACATAGTGGGTCGTAACTGACACTTTCATTCATGGTGGTGTCTAAGTCAGCAGGCATGGTCGTTTACTAGGAGAGCATTATTGATAGATATAATAATAGTTGGTTTGTGTTTGCACATTTAAAATGCGAATATTCAGCAAATTGTAAGACACGTTTGTCATTACAGTTCATTTATGTTGAGATGAGGAGGATTTTCATGAAAAAGCTACTTACACACATCTTTATAGATGGTGTGAATGGTATGGCAATTGGTTTCTTTTGTACCTTTGCTTTTGGTACCATTTTACAACAATTAGGGTGTCTGCTGCCAAAAGATTTAGGAGATATTTTCACAACACTTGGTGCTATTGCTATTGTTCTCACTGGTGCTGGCATGGCTGGTGGTATGGTGGCAAAATTCCAATCACCAATTACGGTTGCTCTTTCAGCAATTATCTCTGGCATGGTTGGGGCTTATTCTGATGCAATTTTTCAAAGTTCGGTTATTTCTTCTGAAGGTTTTGTAAAATTATCTGGTTCAGGTGACTTATTAAGTGCTTTTATTGCTGCATTTGTGGCAATTGGAGTTGGTGCTTTAGTTTCTGGGAAGACCGATATTGATATTTTGCTTACTCCTATTCTCTGTACCGGACTTGGTTGTGCCGCTGGATTATTGATTTCATCAATTACCAGCAATATTATGGAAAAACTGGCATGGTTACTGGAACATTCTGCTGCCTATAACCCAATTTTAATGAGTATACTGGTTTCCATACTTATGTGTCTGTTTAGTGTTTTACCAGTTAGCTGTACTTCTTTAATTTTACTTACTGGACTGAAAGGAGCTGCTGCAGGTGCTGCCACTATAGGCTGTTGTTGCAGCACAGTTGGTTTTGCCATTGCCAGTTATCATGATAATAAGCATGCTGGCTTATTTGCACAAGGACTGGGAACTGCCAAACTTCAGTTAGCCAATATATTCCGTCGTCCATACATAATTTTACCACCTTTACTCAGCAGTACTGTCCTAGCCCCTCTGGCGGTCTGTGTATTCCATATTACAAACACCCCTTATGGAGCTTCCATGGGTACTACTGGATTGGTTGGTTGTCTGCGGGCATACGATAGCATGGTAAGTTCAATTGGATCTACGGAATCTCTTTTAATTATTAGTCTGATGTGCTTTATTCTTCCCGGAATCTGTTCTCTTGGTATTGCAGAAATAATGAGAAAGTTAAAGATATTGAAGGATGGAGATATGAAAATCGGATAAATTTCATAAAAATGTTATCAAAAACACATAATGCATAACCATCAGCTTTTATTCTTTTATTAAAGAGGGTGTTACATAAACATGTAACACCCTCTTAAGCTTTTTCTAATCTTTATTCTACACTAAGACTATCTGGATTCTGCCCTTCTATTCCTTCATTGCTTTGTAATTTATTATTATCATCTACGGTATAACTATCTTCCTTTGTATCAGGTTCCTGAGAAATAGGAGGCTGAGTTGCCTCTGGTACCTGTGGCTCTGTTGTATTTGTTTCAAAACTTGCAGTTTCTTCTGGCATAGCAACTGGTGTTGCAGTAGCTTCTCCAGATGGCTCACTACTTGATACAATACCTAATGCAGAATCATCTACTTTATCTAAAATACTTTCTGTATTATCCTCTTCTTTCTTATCATTATCTCCCCCTCCAAATAAATTAGAGAAGAAATTACCAATTGCATTGAAGATTCCTGCAAAGAAATTACCAATTGCTGATAAAATTCCACTGCTTTTTTCGCCACCACTAATCAGGCTTTCTTTAATATCATCCATATTCTCTACGATTTTATCTTGTAAATCTTCCATTGTTCCCTGAATTTTATTGTAATCATAATCTTTCCCACCAATATCTGCCATAAGTTGGGATACCTCTGATACCTTTTCATCGGAAATCTGAACCTTGTAATATTCTGCAACTTCGTTCACAATATCCTCTACCTTTTGTTGGTCGGTCACACTATCTTTAATAACTTGTGCTTTTACTTCGTTCATAACCGCAGATGCTTCTTCCTGCCCAATCTCACTACCTAATTCTGCTGTTTCAAATAACTCCTGCATGGCAAGATCTGTCTTTTCAGCATCCAGCGTTTCATCTGTAACAGTCTCGTATGCTTTAATAATTCCAGTCAATGCCCCTGTTCCAGATACCTGTTTAGGAGATGCAGCAATCACATCACAACTATCAATTCCTGCTGTTACTAATGTATTTGCAATCATGCTTGTAGATACCCAAGTTAAATTAGCTGTTTTAACATTGATTTTCCCTTCATTGGTTGGCATAATATATGCACAACTGTAAGTACGCTTTCCAATCTGTGCTTCTGTTGCAATTCCTTCCAGATACTTTCTCTCTTCTTGATTGTTTACCTCAACAATGGTCACTTCTGCCTCAGTTACACCAAAATATTGTAACATAGATGTTCTTTCAGTCTCTGTTAAATCAGCTCCCAGTGTTACTACTTTTTCACTGTCTGCAAATGCTACATTGGAACTTTGTAACACCAGTACCCCCGCCATAAGCATGGCAACTCCTCTTTTTAATATTTTCTTCTTCACAATAAAACCTCCCTGATTTTTTGGCGTATTCTTAAACCTCAATTATTCACGACATATATTGCAGTTTGTGAATAATCTCGGTTAAAATACTATTTGTTCTTCATTGAGTTAAAAAACTGCACCTACAATCATAACCTTTTTTGCAAATTTTGTAAAGCCTTATTGTTTTCCCTGATACTTTCATTATGTGCTGCCTATCCCCTTAAGCAATCTTTTTGTTACTGTTCACTCACAAGCTTGACACTTGTTGTCAAGCTATGTGCCAAAAACGTAGAACAGCCAAAAATCCAGCCTTTCGCCGAAGGCGAATTATAAATAGGCTGGATTCAGTTACTGTTAACACTGTAGGTGTGAACAGTAACATCTTTTTCCTTTTTTGCAATTTTTCCCATTGCGAAATTCTTAATAATAGGCTATTATAATTACAGTTGTATGTAATATAATCAACAGGTAACTGTTCATGGTTCTGAACAGTTACACCAAAAAAATGCAAGGGGGAACAGGAACCACTCTATAGCAGAAAGGGGTTATTGATACGATGAGAAAGAAATCACACTTATCTTTAGCATCTTATTTGATGAAAAGTGAAGGTATGGAAGTTCTGGCTACACATAAGAAAGCATTTTATTGGGGGAATATTTTGCCAGACTGCATTCCATCTTTTATTACTAGAAGACATACAATTAATGAAACTTTTGAATATATGAAAAAGGAACTGACTTTACTTATTGAGGATTATAATTACAACCAAGGAATTACCGGATATTTTTGCCGTCATTTAGGTGTCCTGCTTCACTATGTTGCAGACTTTTTTACCTATCCACATAACACTTTTTTCCCGGGAACTTTGAAAGATCACTGTAATTATGAAAAAGACATGAAATTTTACATGCGTGCTTATGTAAAAACAGAAGATGCTAAAAGATGCCGTAGCATGAATGTTGTTACAAAAACGGTAGAAGATATCTGTCAATTTATCAGAGAATCTCATATCCGTTATTCCAAAGGACAGCATAGTGTATCAGGCGACTGTAATATTATTGTTTCTATCTGCCATCGGATTGTAGACTTTATTTTGAATTTGGCAGAACATAAGAATTCAGTACTATTAAAAACATCTTGTGCTTAACCATATTGAGCTACCTTAAACAAAAACTGAAAAGCCTAAAATAAGCGTTTGCAAAAAACTTATTTTAGGCTTTATTATTTTGTATGTTGTAGGCATGTTCTGATACCTTTGCCCGATTATACCCTGACATTTTTAAATCAACCCCTGCTCTTTAAAAAAATGTACAACCAAAGGATGCACATTATGCCAACGCTTTCCATTATACTCAAGCACTACGGATGCCTGCAGCATTTTTAACAACATCTGTTTATCCTCAATTAACTCTTCATTTCCTTTATATATATTTATTGAACCTCTCATGGCTAAAGCCACGGGATTCCTGCTTCATAGATTTCGTAATCTCCATCTCCACAAGCGTAACTTCCCGTTGTTCCAACGGTAGATATATTATTTTAAGCTGATAGCATTCTCAATCCTTCATTTAAAATATTCTTAGCGGCATTAATATCTCTTTCGTGATGTGTGTTGCAGACAGGGCAATCCCATTCCCTGACACTAAGATTTTTTGTTTCTTTATTCATATATCCACATACATTACAAGTCTGGGAACTTGCATAGAATCTGTCTACTTTAACAACTTTTCTGCCATACCATTCTGCTTTATATTCCAGTTGTCTTACAAATTCACTCCATGACACGTCAGCGATAGACCTGGCAAGTTTATGGTTCTTTATCATATTCTTTACATGTAAATCTTCCAGACATACTACATCATTTTTTCTTATAATCCTAGCAGATAATTTCTGCAAAAAATCTTTTCTCTGATTTGCTATATGTTCCTGAAGTCTTGCAACTTTTATCCTTGTTTTGTTACGATTTGAACTATCCTTTGATTTTCGGGATAATTCCCTTTGTAACCTTACAAGTTTATCCAAAGATTTCTTGAGATATTTAGGATTTGAAACCATTCTGCCATCGCTTGTAACAGCAAATTCCTTAATTCCCAAGTCAATACCAATTTTATTACCGGTTGCCTTAAATGGTTTTATATCAACATCCGTACAGCAAAGCGACACATAATACTTTCCGCTTGGTTCCTGCGAGATAGTAGCATTCAATATCCGTCCCTGGGGTATTAACTTATTCTTTGTTTTTACCATTCCGAGTTTAGGAAGTTTAATGTGTCTGCCACAATACTGGATATTTCCATTCACACATTTTGACTTGTATGAAAATCTATGTGTCTTCCTCGACTTGAATTTTGGATAGCCGGAATGTTCCTTGAAAAACTTCCAGTATGCAGAATCCAAATCTTTCAGTGAAGACTGGAGGGCAGTGGAGTCAACTTCTTTCAGCCATCCAAGTTCTAATTTTAACTGTTTCATATCATTTGCACACTGGACATACGAGAATGTTTCTTTATTCTGTTCATACATATCGATACGCTTTCCAAGATAATGATTATATACATAACGACAGCATCCAAATGTTTTTGCAATTAATTCTTTTTGCTTTTTGTTTGGATAGATACAGTATTTATAAGCTTTCTCCATCGTCTTCACCCCACTTTCGTTTTTGATTAATATAGGTAGCCAATTCATCCCTTGACTGAAGTCACGGGTGTTCTTGGCTTACTTATAAAAATGCATTATGCTCTCCCTCATCCTGACAAATATCAAAAATATCTTCCATTGGAGAACTATATTTGTCGCTCATGCGAAACTCCATAGTATCGCTACAATAAAATTCATCCATTTGCTCAACCTTTAAAGGCTCTGGCGAAAATGCATTTATCATGTCATCTATTTGATTCGCATATCTCATTTTGTAACTCCTCCTGTTTTAACAATTCTTTCATATAAAAGACCATGAATCATTCAGTTAATTTTATTATATATTATGTTTCATATATTAGCAAAGCATTTCTCAATTAACTTTTTATTATGAAAAACCCGACAAACGGTTACATGTCTTGTAAATCCTAAATGATTAAACTCTTCGGACCTTCACAATTTGCAAAAAATGTAGAGCAATCAGATTTCATACATAAGATGTTGCCACTGAAGGCGGCATGGTCATTTACCATATATAAGTGGTTATCTTGCATAAAAATCTTTTTGTGCAGTATATCAATCCCATTATATAAAAAGAGAAGAAAGCATTTTTCTATCTTCCCTCAACTAGATTCTATCTTCTAAAAATTCTACAATATCATTTGGCTTACATTGTAAAATACAACATAATCGCTCTAATGTATACATAGTTATGCTTTTGTTATGTTTTAAGTTATTAATCGTACGGGGATTAATGTTATAAGTATTGATAAGTGTATATGTTGTAATATTCTGCTGTTTCATGGTCTTCCATAGTGGTTCATAGCTTAACAATAACAAGCCTCCTCTCTCAATGTATAATATTTTTTATTATCATTTGAAAAATTAGGCTTGAACATACTGAAATATGTAACTATAATATAAGTAAAACTATGATAAGAGGAATATATATGAATAAGCTAATTGAGCATCTATTAAAAAGAGAATTAAATTATATAATAGATGAAAACAAAGAAAAACTGATTCTATCTGATGAAGTTTATAAAAAAGACACTAAAGATGAAAACGAACTTGAAAACAAATATCTGGCTTTAGATTTAAGCAAACAACAGAGAATGATTATCAATGATTACATAGGGAAGAGTTTTATAATTTGTTCGATCAGATGACACATAATCTTTTTATGGAATGTTGTATAACACAATGTAAAGAAACAAAACAGATAGCGGAAATACTTAAGACGAAATCCGTAGATTTGTTTTTTTGGGTATAGAATTTGAAAAAGGTGCAACGTATTTATTATTTTAGATTATACTAAAATGAGACAACTTGTAACAGTTCAGCCTTTGGCTGACCTGTTACGGAATTGGGCAAGCTTCGTATGTAAATTGCCCAATTCCAATCCTGTTTTAGTCTTTTTTATGGTCTTGCATAGCGGAGTGTGCAAGACCTACCCGAACCGTTACGACAACTTCTTAGTGATATGTTCTTTTACTTTGCTGGTCGTAGCTGAGAATAACCATTCCATGCAAACAATGCCTGTTCTGATTCTTTTTCGTAAACCTGTTCTACATTGCAGATATATAGATAATGGTCGCCAACTTCATGGAATTCTTTCAAATTGCACTGAATTGCCACACGGCTGTGCATAGGAATTTTGATAGAACTTCCTTCTACTTCTGTAAGCTCAATACCAAATTTCTCCACTTTGTCTGTATTACGTCCTGTAGTACTTCCACATCCCATTACTGCTTCTGCAATTTCTGTACCAGGAATTGTAAGAATAACTTTCTGGGTACTCCGTACCATTTCACCACTATATGAGGTTTTTGCCATTGCATAAGCTATCATATTTGGATTAAAAGAAAGATATGTCCACCATGAAACTGTAGCAAGGTTAGTTGAGCCATCCGGCTTTAAAGTACATACAACTGTTACCGGATTAGGTGAAGTTAATTGTGCTGCTTGAGGTAAATTGATTTTTTTCATAATAAATTACTCCCTTTCTTTTTATTGAATTGATTTTCCAAGTTCATAGGCTTCCTGCAATTCAGGTTTTTCTGCAATATCTCCCACAGCCATTACACCTCCGCAAAGCACTTTTCCAATACTTTTCCAGCCTAAATGTTTTTCAAGATGGTCGTACCAATACAGACTTTCTTCAAATCCATGACCTTCTGCTGCCATGATCAGGATACTTTCTTTTTGGGGATTCCGATAATTTGAGTCGCATTCAGCTACTGCGAATAAGCGGTCAAAAGTTATCTTTAGCTGTCCGCTGATTGTCCAGTAATATAGAGGGGTTGCTAAAACGATAATATCCGCTTCTTTATAAGCTGGGTAAATTTTATCCATATCGTCTTTCTGAACACATGGACTGTCTGGATTTTTTCCTCCCCCAAAACAACCTTTGCAACCATGGATATTCATTTCGTCTAAAAAAAACTCTGTAACCTCATTGCCCGAATCTTTTGCTCCTTTTGTAAAGGACTCAATCAGAGCAGAGGTATTCCCCTTTTTCCGTGGGCTTCCGTTCAGAATAATAATTTTCTTGCTCATACATAATACCCTCCTTGTCTTGTAAAATTGACTTTTTTAATATATGATATTATAATCATAGCAAGAACAGAAACAAAGTCAAGTACGCACATTTAGGTGCGATACTTACACTAAAGTTATATACTTACCAAAAGGAGAGTGTAAAATGAACAAACGCTGTATATCAAATGAATGTCTCAGCAATACCGGATTCAGCTATACGCTATCACTTATCAATGGAAAATATAAAATGACTATCCTATATACTTTGATGGAATTTGGTGTTGTCCGTTTTAATGAAATGAAAAAGTATATAGGTGGAATCTCTTATAAAACATTAAGTTCTTCTTTAAAAGAATTAGAAGCAGACCAATTAGTCCATAGAGAGGAATATCCACAAATCCCTCCAAAGGTAGAGTATAGCTTAACAGAACGTGGGAAATCTTTAATTCCTATATTAGACGGAATGTGCGAATGGGGACATAAAAATATGCTGTAGCTATTCAGAACCTGCAAAAGTGATATACAAATTGCATAATAAATTTATTTATTAAATGCAATTTGTATACTCACTTTTATTGGACTGATGTCCACATGAGGATTTTTACCAGCCATTATGGAAAATTATTGTAACAGTTCAAGCAGGTCTGCACACTTCGCTGTGCAGACCATATAAATAAACAGGAGAGGAATTGGGCAATTTACATGCGAAGCTTGCCCAATTCTGTAACAGGTCAGCCCCCGGCTGAACTGTTACAATATGCAAAAAAGGAGCTGTTGCATCAAGAAAAAATTCTTAGTGTAACAGCCCCTTATTTTTATCTCTCTGCAATAGACACAGCCTCAATCGCCACACCACCGCCACGAACGACTTCTATACGGTTGACAAACATTTCTGACATCAATGCAATCAATTCTTTATTTCTGTCTTCTGTCTGGATACATTCCAGCAACACTGTGGTCTTGCTGTAATCCCGGACACTTACTCCGAAAACCTGGGCAATCCGGAATATTTCTGCCTTATCCTTTTCTGAACAGCTACCAATCTTAATAAACATAAGTTCCTTCATGTGAATCGGAATATCTGTATAATCAACTACTTTAATTACTTCCACACTGCGGTTTAACTGCTTTTTAATCTGTTCAAAAGTACGATCATCACTGGTCAAGCTAATGGTCATACGGGAAACTGTCGGATCTTCTGTCTCTCCTACCGATAAACTATCCATATTATAGGATTTACTGGAGAAAAGACCAGAAATACGTGCTAAAACACCAATTTCATTTTCTACAAATAAACAAATATATCTTTTTTTCTGTTCCATTTTTCTCCCTCCTAAGAATCCAAAATCATTTCATTTAAGGCTTTTCCACCTGGCACCATAGGAAAAACATTGGCTTCCCGTTCAATAATAAACTCAATTAATGTTGGTCCCGTCTTACGTGACATTGCCTTTTGAAAAGCAGCTTCAATATCTTCTTCTTTTTCTACACGAATACCCACTGCATCATAACTTTCTGCCAGCTTCACAAAATCTGGTGTATAGGAAGGACACTCTTCCTCATTTCTTAGGCAGCGGTGCTCACAGCTTCTTCTGCAACGCAGGCAGGTATAGGAATAACGTTTGTTATAAAACAGCTCCTGCATCTGACGGACATTTCCAAGGTATCCATTATTAAATACACATAAAATAACTGGAAGCTCCATAACTACTGCTGTGGCCATTTCCTGAATATTCATTTGCACACCGCCATCACCAGAAATGCAAAGTACCGGAACTCCCTCTGTACCAAGCTTCGCTCCAATGGCAGCCGGGAGTCCATATCCCATAGTACCAAGTCCACCAGAAGTAAGAAGTCTTTTCTTTGGTCCAAGATCTAAATATTGAGATGCCCAAAGCTGATTCTGCCCCACGTCTGTAGTGATAATCAATTCTGGGAACATTTCATTAATCTTATGAATAATTTTTTCTGGCGTCATTCCCTCATAACTATTCATGTTAATTGGATGTTCTTCTTTCCACTTTTTAATATCGGATACCCATTCAGATATTTTATATTTCTTTGTATGAGGCAGCATTGCCTCAATAGCTAGTCTGGCATCGGCAACAATTGGTACATCTACTTTTATATTTCTGGAAATAGATGCCGGATCAATATCAATATGCACAATAGTTGCATTTTGGGCAAATTCGCTGATTGTTCCTGTAACACGGTCACTAAAACGGGTTCCAATAGAAATCAGCAAATCACACTTATCTGCTGCATTATTGGATGCAAAATTTCCATGCATACCAATATTACCAATATAAAGAGGGTGTTTGGTATCTATTGCTCCCTTTCCCATAATCGTAGTCATTACAGGAATACCACTTTTTTCTACCAACTGGGTAAGCACCTCTCCTGCATGAGAAATCCGAACACCACCACCAACTAAGAAAACAGGTCTCTTGGCCTGATCCATTAACTTCATAACTCTCTTAATCTGACCGGCATGAACCCCAGTGCTTGGCTTATATCCACGAATATTTACACTATCCGGATATTCACTGCTGCCCATGGCAACTTGGATATCTTTTGGAATATCCACTAGTACTGGTCCTGGTTTCCCTGTTCTTGCAATATAGAATGCATTTTTAATAATACGTCCCAAATCTTCACGCTTATGAACTGTTACTGCATATTTACAAATGTTTCTGGCAATTCCCACAATATCCACTTCTTGGAAAGCATCATTTCCAATAAGATTTGTCATAACCTGTCCTGTAAAACATACTAATGGCACACTATCATAGTTAGCAGTTGCTATTCCTGTTACCAGATTGGTTGCTCCTGGTCCACTGGTAACCAGACAAACTCCTACATTTCCAGTTGCTCTTGCATAACCGTCTGCTGCATGAATTAATCCCTGTTCATGCCTTGGCAAAATTACTTCAATATCATCTTCATCATAAAGCTGATCAAATAAATCAATTGCCATTCCTCCAGGGTATGCAAATAAGGTATCTACACCTTCTTCTTTCAGTGCTTTTACAAACAATTCTGTCCCCTTGATTTCCATAGTAGAATTCCCTCCTCTAATTCTGTTCTCAATCTATCTAACAGTTCAGCCAGAGTCATTCATAAAGTGCCAGAATATACAAATTGGCTAAAAATATTTTTTCTGGCTGGACACTTTATTCATGAATGGCATTAAGCACATAAAAGCATATGCACAAATTGCCCTCTGTGAGCAAGCTCCCTCGTGCAATCTGCACATATACTTTTACCCGGCTGAACTGTTAGCAATCTATTGCCTCCAATGCCTGCTGTAAGTCTGCAATCAAGTCTTCTTTATCCTCCAAACCGCAAGATATACGAATAAGTCCTGCCGGAACACCTGCTTCCTGAAGCTGCTGATCTGTCATCTGGCGGTGTGTAGAGGTTGCCGGATTCAAACAACAGGTTCTGGCATCTGCTACATGGGTTTCAATGGCTGCCAATTTCAAATTTTTCATAAAAGTCTCTGCTGCCACTCTTCCACCCTTTAATTCAAAGGAAACCACTCCACAGCCACCATTCGGCAAATATTTCTTTGCCAAATCATAGTATTTGTTTGATGGCAATCCAGAATAATTTACATAACTTACCTGTGGATGTTTCTCCAAAAATTCGGCTACTGCCTGTCCATTTTCCACATGACGCAGCATACGGACATGTAACGATTCCAGTCCAAGATTCAAATAAAATGCATGTTGTGGAGACTGAATACAGCCAAGATCACGCATTAACTGGGTAGTACATTTCGTTATAAATGCACCTTCTCTCCCAAACCGTTCTGCATAAGTCACCCCATGATATGACTCATCTGGTGTACAAAGTCCCGGGAATTTATCTGGATATTTCATCCAGTCAAATTTGCCAGAATCTACAATTGCTCCACCAATGGCTGCACCATGACCATCCATATATTTTGTTGTAGAATGGGTAACAATATCTGCTCCCCACTCAATTGGACGGCAGTTCACAGGTGTTGGGAATGTATTATCAATAATCAATGGCACACCATGGCTGTGTGCTGCCTTTGCAAATTTCTCAATATCAAGAACCGTCAATGCTGGATTGGCAATAGTCTCACCAAATACAGCTCTGGTATTCTCCTGAAAGGCTGCGTTTAACTCCTCTTCGTTGCAATCTGGTGAAATAAATGTTACATCAATCCCCATTTTTGCCATAGTAACCGAAATCAAATTGAAAGTTCCCCCATAAATGGTAGAAGAAGCAACAATATGACTTCCTGTTTCACATATATTAAATAACGCAAAAAAATTTGCTGCCTGTCCGGAAGATGTCAGCATAGCTGCTGTTCCGCCTTCTAACTCTGCAATCTTTGCTGCCACAAAATCGTTGGTTGGATTCTGCAAGCGGGTATAAAAATATCCCTCTGCTTCTAAATCAAACAATTTGCCCATGTCCTCACTAGTATCATATTTAAAAGTAGTGGACTGGACAATTGGAATCTGCCTTGGCTCTCCATTTCCAGGGGTGTATCCTCCCTGTACACATTTTGTGTTAATCTTATAATCCTTCATGGTCAATTCCTTTCTTTTATGTATTCTTGCAGGACTTACTTACCCTGTAACAGTTTAGATGCCTGAACTGTTACCTTTCCCGACAATGTTTCTTCTATTATAGCTTATAAAATCTCTTAACACAATCCTCAAGTATTTTCCAATAAATTAACTTATTAAGCATGGCAAAGCCTTTGCTTAATAAAAGCTTTGTCATGCTTAAGGTCATAAACAATCATGATTAATTATATCAACTCTTGTATAAATAAATTTCTCTCTCTTGACAAGTCTACAAACTCTTCCCCCACTTTTACCATTGGTTTGGTAATGTTCCTAGAATCAATCATAACAATTTCGCCTATCCGTTCATCACTAAGCCTTACAGTACAATTGACATAAGTATTTGCCATATTTTCTAAGAAAATCAAGATAAATTCGGGTTTAAATTTGCGAAATCCTTCTTGTTCAAATACGCTCATTGCCTCAAACGGACAATTAGCACGACGGTATATTCTAGGTGAAATCATTGCCACATAAATATCTACAATAGACACAATCTGGGCAAAATCATCAATATCATTATCCATAAGTCCCTTTGGATAACCAGTCCCATCAATTCGTTCATGATGTTGAAGAACCGCAAGCTTTATTCTCTTGTCAAGTTTTTCACTCTCCAATAACAAATATCCTTCTTTGGGATGATTCTTTATTAGCTCAAACTCCATTGGGGTAAGTGTACTTGGCTTCATCATAATTGCAGAAGGTACTGTCATTTTCCCAATATCATGTAATAATCCGGCTAAGGTTAAGACACGAATGTCCTCTTCTGAGTATTTTAGCCAGTGTCCAAATGCATTACATAATAATGCTACATTTAAAGAATGTGTATAAGTCACATCATCACTGTCTCTCATACAATGCATCATGTGCATTATATGTATACCATTTCTTGTATTATCTAAGATACTTTCCATACTGGAAAACAGTTTTTTTTCATTAATAGGCTCTTTTAGTTTTCCACTAATAATAGAAACCTGCTTCTTAAAGTCCTCATTAAACTTTTGAAATGCCTCCTGAAACTTTTTGAATTCTGGCGTTTTCTTAATATGTTCAGAATAAGAATCAGAGAAATTTTCCTCTATTACTTTCTTTTGTTTAGGCTCTCCTTCTTCATTAACCATAATATAAAATTCATGAATTGCATAAAACTTTAATCTTGTAATGGAATGGGTTGTAATCTCTGTCCCTGCTGGAATAATTAAATAGTCTTGCAAGCCATAGATATCTTCTGCTACTATCATTCCTGGAATTGCCTCTTCCGTCAGAATCTTTTTTTTGTCCACCTTATATCCCCCTTGTCTTTTCTTAAACATCTCCAACTATTGGTTAAATATTTTTGTACTCAAACCTAACAAAATTATACAATGAATTTAAAAAAATAACAACCATCTGGGATTATTCTATCAATCCTAGTAACCGTTCGGATTCAACAGCAAGTTTTTGTGCTGTCTGCTCACTTTCCTGGGAAATCGTTACATTTTGTTTCACAACACTAGAAATCTGTTCGAGACCTTCCACTGCCTTTTGAATATCCTGTGCATTGTTACGAACCATATTGGCAACAATGCCTACACTTTTGTTTGTTGCTTCAATTTCATCTACTGCATTTATAAAGTCCTTGACTGCCATATCTGTAATATGTTTTCCATTTTCAACAGCACGGATAGAATTCGTGATTAAGTCATTGGTTTCTTTTGCCGCTTGTGAACTACGGGTAGCAAGTTCGCCAACTTCTGTTGCTACTACAGCAAAGCCTTTTCCCATTTCTCCAGCTCTTGCAGCTTCTATGGAAGCATTGAGTGAAAGAAGATTTGTCTGCTCAGCAATCGAATTAATCTCTGCAATGATTGCTTCAATCTTCATGGAGGTATCTGCAATTTCACTGATAGAAGATTCTAAAAGTTCCATTTTATCCTTGGTTTCTATCATTCTATGAACAGTCCCCTGTGTTTTATGTGCAATATCCAGAGAAGATTCTGAGTTCTTTTCCAATTCTATAGAAAGCTGGTTCATAATAGCATTTAAATCTGTAATTGCATTTTCCTGTTCTTCTGTTCCTCTGCTGATCGCCTTAGAATTATCCAAAGTCTCTTTTGAAATTCCATCAATATTGCTACAAACTGCTTTAACATTTTCAATCAAATGAATATTCTGATCCATGGAAGATTTTTGCTGGTCAAGTAACTCCACATTATTCTGTAAATGCTCCTTAATATTGTTGACCATCTTATTAATACTATTACTTAACATCTCAAATTCCGGATTTTCCTTTTCATCAACTACAAGTTCCAGATTTCCTTCTGCAATTTCATAGAGGTTATCAGCAATTTGTTTGATGCCTTTTACAATCTTACGATCCACCATTTTGTTAATCATATAGATTAAAATAAGAAAGACCAGCACAAGACTTATGGAAACCATCATCGTCTGATTAAAACGCACCTCATAATATTCAGATTGCGGAAGAAAGGTACCAATCAACATTCCTTCATATTCTTCAATTACATAATATCCCTTTGTTCCATCAATTTTGCCCTTTCCCTTCCCTGCTTTTAAATCAGAAGAAAAACCAGCATCTGATGCATTCTTTCCAACTAAAGTATCATTCTTATGTGCCAATATTTCTTTAGAAGCACTATCCACAGCAAAAACATAGCCTGTTTTCCCAAAATCAAAATTCTTTAATACACTGGAAATTTGTGTGCTTGCCAACATATCCTCTAATACTTCCGGACGCACACCAACTTGAACCAGCCCTTTTTTATCTGTTCTTGCAACTCCAATGTACTGCATAAGAATTCCCTCTGCTGCATTTTCTTGTGGTTCCTGAACAAGTTCAATGGAAGGATCATCCAAGATTGTCAAAAATGCCGCAGACTGTTCTCCACTTCCCATATCAAAACCAACATACGCATCTACGGTACTATGTGTAATAATACCCTTGTCATCAATAACATGTAATTCCTTTACTGAAAGTTGTTCACAAATATGATTTAAACTTTGTTTGTCCTCTATAATAGAGGGATTAAGAGAAATCATCTCTACAAATGCTTTTGTCTTTGCCAAATTGTTTTCACCAAGACTCTTTGTAAGCTGGTCAACCTGTTTTTGATTGTCTACAAGTTTTTCTTTCACCATATTCAATTTTTCATAACTGCTGCTTGTGTTTTTACTTTGTGTGGATACTGTCTGAAAAATAAAAACTATACAACTAGTCACCACTAAAGCAATTGCCATATACAGACATAAACTTTTTGTAAAAATTTTTTTCATACACTAACATCTCCTTTACAATATAATATGTAATAATCACTCTTCATGCATCATAATGCCTTGTATACAAAGCATGACTGTTTAGTTATGGTAACTCCAATGTATAGCCAGCTTTATTGGAAAATATAAATTTGTTACTCACTGCCTATAGAATCATACATCAACCCCATATCATATACATATTGCCCAATATTTTCCTTTCTTACCAAATAAAACCCCCTCATGTAAACAACATTATCAAAATATAAGACATATAATTAGTGCTATTTTACCATAACCTACTCAAAAAAGAAATAGATTTTTGTAAAATAATGGGATAAAGTGTTACAAAACAGTTACTGTTCACTCACAAGCTTGACACTTGCCGTCAAGCTATGTGCCAAGAACATAGAATAGCCAAGAATCCAGCCTTTCGCCAAAGGCGAATTACAAATAGGCTGGATTCCGTTACAGTTTGCACCGTAGGTGCGAACTGTAACACAAAACAATTTTCCAATTATACAAAAAGTCTCTTATTAACTTTCTTTACATTGTTAATAAGAGACTTTATTATCTTTTAATTAAGAACTATCATCCTTAGACTTTCACTCTCATACTCCTGAATCAATTTTACCGTCCTTAATACCTGCCGAAAAAGAGTTTACCACATAATTCAACCCATTTTTACTATCCCAATTACCTAAACCATCATTGAAACATACTGTTATCTGAGGGTTTTCGTCTTCTACTTCAATCACATATTTCCAAGTATATCCATTCTTATCATAAGTTCTGGTCATCTGCATACCTGAATTACTTGTCCAGTAGCCATTTCCCACTTTGTAATGGATATATGCATTCTTGTATGAATCATTTGCATAATAAATCGTAACGGTTTTACTCTGTGTCTGATTTTCGCTAATAACAAATGTTTTTGTATCTACTGCTGTATATCCAGAATATTGAATGGCATGAAAAGAAACATCATAAATTCCTGGCTCTGTTGGAATCCATTGTGTTTTATATTGAGGTGCCTCATTAGACAGTACATGTATTATCTTATCCTTAGATTCATCTGTTCCCTGCTTATGTATTACAAAGCAAAAACTATTATATCTATGCCCTGGCATATCATCATAAGTCCGGCCAATTAATGGAATTGATGTTCCTAAAATCTGTGGTGATGTTAAACCAATGTCTAAACTACATTGGAATGCTCTATTACAGTATCCATTCCAAAAACCATTTGGCTTATTCCCCGCCTCCTTTGGACTATAATAATTGTTGTAGTCCGTCGGAATTTCCAGATCTTTTGTCTGCAAATCCCATGTATCCTTTGTATTCTTAAAAATAATATACTTATAATTTCCTGGAATCTTCACTTCATAAACTTTAGCAACTTTATCATAAATTACTGCCTCAAATACTTTTGCATCTGCATTATTATTCCATACATAAGCATACACGTTGTTCCACTTTGAATAATAGTTATTAAAGTATAAAGTCTTTTCTGTGTTTGGTGTTGGAGTAACAACGTTTGCATTAATTGTAATTGTCTTCGTTTTGGTAGCTATATATCCAGAATACTGCATTGCCCTAAAAGTCACTTCATAAATTCCTGCTTCTTTAAACTTATAACCTCCTAAATAACTGGTTGGAGTTGTACTACTATCCTTATAAGCCTGAATATATGTATCTTGTGATGCGTCTGTTCCCTGCTTATGTACCTCAAATGCATAATTGTTATACATATGATATGGCATATTATAGGTATATCCTATAAAGTCTATAGTTGTTCCAACTGTTTGTGGTGATGTCTTGTCCATATCAAAATCACAGGTGAATAATTCTGGAGTTGGTGTTGGAGTAACAATATTAATTGCTTCCTGCTTTCCATCTTTAATTCCACACGTTCCAGTAGAAACTGTATAGTTTGCACCATTCTGGCTGTCCCAATTATTGTTTCCATCATTGAAACATACTTGTGTACTGCTATTACTTCCTAAATCAATAGTTGCTTTCCACTTGTACCCGCTGACCTCTGATGTAGCTGTCATTTTTTCCCCAGGTACATTTGTCCAAGTGCCATTTGCCTGCTGGTAATGAATATTAGCCTGGCTCCATGAATTGTTATTGTAGTAAACGGTTACGGTGTTGTTTGTGCTTGCCTCAATTTCTAATCCTACATTGGCAAATAAACCAATTACCATTGCAAGAGAAAAAAGAAACGAAAGTGCTTTCTTAAATTTCTGCATAATTTCCTCCTTTTGTTTTTTGTTGGTATATACTACGTCACTTAGTTACAAAGAATATTATAGGATGTGCAGAATTATTTTTC
>CAMWUK010000068.1 GCA_947177415.1 uncultured Clostridiaceae bacterium | reverse complement strand
TTCTTACAAACTGGGGAGTTGAAACATTCCAATCTTAAATTTTTAACAGATTAGCATACACCTTGAGCTAACATAGCATCTGCAACTTTTTCAAATCCAGCAATATTTGCTCCTGTTACATAATCGCCTTCTTTTCCATAACGTTTAGCAGCTTCGTCTAAGTTGTGGAAAATATTTACCATGATATTCTGTAGTTTAGAATCTACTTCTTCAAATGACCAGCTCAATCTTTCACTATTCTGGGACATCTCAAGTGCAGAAGTTGCAACACCACCTGCATTTGCAGCTTTTCCAGGACAGAATAATACTTTGTTATCCTGCAAATATTTAGTTGCTTCTAATGTTGTAGGCATGTTAGCACCTTCAGCAACAGCGAAGCATCCATTTGCAACTAATGTCTTTGCATCTTCTTCGTTTAATTCATTCTGGGTAGCACATGGAAGAGCAATATCACATTTAACAGTCCATACACCTTTACCTTCATGATATTCAGCACTGCTACGGGCTGCAGCATACTCTGTTAAACGGGCACGTTTTACCTCTTTGATCTCTCTTAATAATTCTACATCAATTCCCTCTGAATCATAAATCCAGCCTGTAGAATCAGAACATGTAACAACCTTAGCACCTAACTGGTGAGCTTTCTGAATAGCATAAATTGCTACATTACCTGCTCCAGAAACTGCGATTGTCTTTCCTGCAATATCTTTTCCATTGCATTTCAACATTTCCTGAGTAATATAAAGCAATCCATATCCTGTAGCTTCTGTTCTAGCTAAAGAACCACCATAAGATAATCCTTTACCAGTTAAAACACCTTCATAAATACTCTTAATCTTCTTATACTGACCAAACATATATCCGATTTCTCTAGCACCTGTTCCGATATCTCCTGCTGGAACATCAGTATCTGCACCAATGTATTTGCATAATTCAGTCATAAAACTCTGGCAGAATGCCATAACTTCTCTATCTGATTTACCCTTAGGATCGAAATCAGAACCACCTTTACCTCCTCCAATAGGAAGGCAAGTTAAAGAATTCTTGAAAATCTGCTCAAATCCTAAGAATTTAATAATACCCATATTTACAGAAGGATGTAAACGCAATCCTCCCTTATAAGGTCCAATACTATTGTTAAACTGTACACGGTATCCTGTATTCACCTGTACCTGTCCTTTGTCATCTACCCAAGGTACTCTGAACTTAAACTGTCTGTCAGGTTCTACTAATCTCTCTAATAAAGCTTCTTTTCTGTACAAAGCTTCATTTGCATCAATAACTGGTCTAAGAGATTCTAATACCTCTTTTACTGCCTGATGGAATTCAGGCTCACTTGGATTTTTCTTTACTACTGATTCAATCACTTCATCAACGTATGACATGGTATAAATACCTCCTAAAATTTAATATATCGTAATGTAAATTACAACGATGCCTTTCTTCCTAAGGTATGTTGTTCCATTCACCTACTCTACTATTTTAAGGTAAAATTGCACTATATTCAAGCATTTATTTTTTGTTTTTTTGTTCTTTTCTCTTATTTTTCATGATATTACCAATTTTTGTCTCCACAATCCTACAATATTTGCAATTATTTTGTAAAAAATCACAATTTTATTTACAATTTTCCATCACAATATACATGATTAAAAAGGGGGATGCCAATTATTATGTTATTTTTATACAATGCCAATTTATGGCAATAAAACATTACAATATTTCTTTATATACTAGTTCTTTCATTTTTTAAAGCACTTTGATTTTTTATAAACTCTTATACTGCTTAAAGTTACCCTTCTATAATACAAAAAGGGGTACAATTCACACCTACGATGCAAACTGTAACAGAATCCAGCCTATTAATAATTCGCTTTCAGCGAAAGGCTGGATTCTTGGCTGTTCTATCTTCTTGGCACATAGCTTGACAGCAAGTGTCAAGCTTATGAGTGAACAGTAACCAAAAAGGAGCTATTATATAACAGCTCCTTTTTTTAAGTCTTGACTATTAATTAGTCATTTAATTTCCAAATATCATTATCGTATTGCTTAATTGTTCTATCAGATGAGAAGAATCCAGCTTTAGAGATATTTACAAGCATCTTCTTAGCCCAAGATTTTCTATCTGCGTAGTCAGCAAATGCCTGATCTTTTACTTTAATATAATCTTTGATATCAAGTAATGTCATGAACCAGTCTTTTGTTACTAATTCTTTGTGTAATCTTGCCAAATGATCATAATGACCAACATTTAACATTTCTGGACTTAAGATAAATCCTACAAGCTTAGCAATCTCTGGGTCATTTTTGATATAATCAAATGAACAATAATCAGCTTTTGCATAATGCTCAATAACCTGGTCAGAAGACTCACCAAAGATATAAATATTCTCATCTCCAACAAGTTCATGAATCTCTACATTAGCACCATCATCTGTACCAAGTGTTACAGCACCATTTAACATAAACTTCATATTACCAGTTCCAGAAGCTTCTTTGGATGCTAAGGAAATCTGCTCAGAGATATCACAAGCTGGGAATAAGCTTTCTGCTGCTGTTACATTGTAGTTCTCAACCATAACAACTTTCATGTATGGACTTACTTCTGGATCATTGTTTACTAATTCCTGTAAACAAAGAATTGTATGAATGATGTCCTTTGCAATAATATAAGCAGGAGCTGCCTTTGCACCAAAAATAAAGTTAATTGGTGTCTGAGGTTTTTTACCTTCTTTGATCTCTAAATATTTGTGAATGATATATAATACATTCAACTGCTGACGTTTGTACTCATGTAAACGTTTTACTTGGATATCAAAGATAGCATTCTCATCTAAATCTTCTCCAGTATTCTTCTTTACAAAGTTCTTTAATCTGACTTTTGCAGCTTTCTTGATATTTAACAATTCATCTAAAGCTGCATCATCATCCATAAACTTCTGTAAATCTTCTAACTTATCTGCATCCTTCTTATATTCTTCTCCAATCTTAGATGTAATGAAGTCTGTCAAATCATGATTACAATGCATTAACCATCTACGGAATGTAATACCATTTGTTTTATTATTAAATTTCTCTGGATAAATCTTGTAGAAGTTATTCAATTCACTTTCTTTCAAGATTCTTGTATGGTCAGCAGCAACACCATTTACACTATATGAATAGTGAATATCCATGTGAGCCATGTGTACTCTGTTAGAATCATCAATAATTGCTACAGAAGGATCGCTATACTGAGCTCTTACACGAGCATCTAAATCTCTGATGATTGGTAATAAATGTGGTACAACTTCTTCTAAATAGTCAATTGGCCATTTTTCAAGAGCTTCTGCAAGGATAGTATGGTTTGTATAAGCACAAACTTTCTTTACAATTTCAACTGCTTCATCTGTAGAAACACCTTCTGCATTCATTAAACGAATTAACTCAGGAATTACCATACTTGGATGAGTATCATTAATCTGAATTCTTACATATTCAGGTAATTCACGAAGGTCTTTCATTCCTCTTTCTTTTGCTTCATCAATTGCAAGTTGTGCACCATTGCTTACCATAAAATACTGTTGATAGATACGAAGTAACTGACCTTCTCTTGTACTATCATCTGGATAAATAAACAAAGTAAGGTTCTTAGCAATATCATGCTGATTAAAACTGATGCCATCACCTTGTACAAAATTTTCATCTACAGTATCCACATCAAACAAATGTAATTTGATTGCTTTATTATCATAACCACTTACATCAATATCATATAAAGTTGATTTCAATTCAAATCCTTTAAAAGGTACTGTATAAGTTCTTTCTGGTACTTTTGTTGACCAGCAGTTATCTGTAATCCATGGATTTGGAGTTTCTTTCTGTAATTTATTTTCAAATACCTGCTTAAATAAACCTAAATGATAATTTAAAGAAACACCTGCACCATTCATTCCTAATGTTGCGATAGAGTCGATGAAACAAGCAGCAAGTCTTCCTAAACCACCATTACCCAATGAAGGTTCTAATTCCACTTCTTCAATTTCTGCAATATTCTTACCATTTGCAGCTAACTCTTTGCTAATTTCATCATAAATACCAAGATTGATTAAGTTGTTAGATAACAACTTACCAATTAAGAACTCTGCGGAAATATAATAAATCTTTTTCTTTCCTTCATTGTATCCTTTGTTCTTGATTGCATCCTTTGTAAGTTTTAATAAACCAACATAAACTTCCTCATTTGTACAATCTGCGATTGATTTACCGAACTGTTCTTTTACTACTTCTGCTAAATTTGCCATCAATTGAACTCCTTTCTTATGTGCGTTTTTGATTTAATATAAACGTCTATGAGACGATTACCTTCTAAAAACGGCTTAATCTTTAATATTATACACTATATATTACAAATATGCTAGTCTTTATTTCACAAAATATGGAATAAATTTGTACAAGCGTTACAATTCACACCTACGGTGCAAACTGTAACGGAATCCAGCCTATTTGTAATCCGCCTTTGGCGAAAGGCTGGATTCTTAGCTGGTAACAGTTCAGCCCCCACTGAACTATTACAGAATTGGGCAAGCTTCGCATGTAAATTGCACAATTCCAATTCTGTTTTAGTCTTTTTTTATGGTCTTGCACAGCGGAGTGTGCAAGACCTACCTGAACTGTTACCTTAGCTGTTCTATGCTCTTGGCACATAGCTTGACAGCAAGTGTCAAGCTTGTGAGTGAACAGTAACGTACAAGCTTCTTACTATATAACCTTTATACAAGATTTACCAAAAAAAATCAAGTACATATCTAACCAATTCTTGTACAATCCTAACCTTGCATATATGTTTTTGTATAACGGTTCAGTCCATAGACTAAACTGTTACGTTTTTGTTTCACAAGGCAATCATAAACCTTGTTTATCAATCCATAATTCTCTTTTTCTAAAATACTTTTTAACAACTACTTCATTGCTTCTTAATCGTTTTCCGTCGATGTGCTTTACTTTCATAAAGCATATAATCAGCCTTGGAAAGCATCTGGTTTAACTCTAATCCACTTTCCCACCGAAAAACTACATACCCAATGGAAACTTCAATATAATAAGGTTTATCCGATGTCTGGTTAAACATTTTACTGGCGAGAATAATACGATCCCGAATCTGCTTCCCCATTGCTTCTTCTTTAATAATTGCTACTGCAGCAAATTCATCCCCACCAATTCGTCCAATGATATCTGCATTACGTAAACTCTCTTTCAAATATATTCCTGCTTGGCGTATTGCAAAATCGCCTTCAGTATGACCATATACATCATTAATTTCTTTTAAATGATCTAAATCTGCATAAAGACATAACACATAATTAGATTGTTTTTGTAAACTTGCTATTGCATTTTCAAGAAAACCACGCCGATTGTATAATCCTGTCAGTTCATCTTTCTCCGAAATCATATTTAAAATATCATTTTTATTTTTCAAAACCTCCATGGCATTCTCTAATTCTTTTTGAATAACCCTTTGTTCCCTAATAAGTTCAATATATTGGAATGTACTTCCCATATGAAGACTTGCACTATACATACTGGTAATATTGTCCGATGTCACTTCACAAACCAAAATACCATATACCCTGTTTCCAGAGAATAATGTATAGGTTCCCATATTATTATTGGAATTATCCCATGAAATAATTTCAGCCAGTCCATGCTCTTGATTTAATTTCACATCAATATCCGAAAATTCAATATTCCCCTGTTCAATCTTTGCTACCAGTTCCAGTTCCTTGGGACAAGACCATTCTGCAATATTGTCGCATACAATGGGTTCTTTTAATAAAAATAAATATGCATTATTAATTACCATAAATTGAAGACGCTTCATCAATTCTTCATAACCACGTTTCATATTGTCAATATTGGCTACCATATCCCTAGTAATAAATGGTGTTGTCCAAATATTACGCTGAAGCGTATCTATTCGGAAATTGGTATCCACAACCTTTACATCTTGAATAAATTCAAAAATATGAATCATCAAATCATAAAGACCCTTCCTTTTTTCTTCATCATTAGACAAAAACAATACTTTCGTGATTTGTTTACATAGTTCTGTACTGAACTCATAAACAGATATTTTTTTAGAATTCACTAATTCCCGGATTCCCGCATCAATAAATTCCATATCATATTCTGGATTTTCTTTATTAATGTAATTATCAAAAATGTGTACCATAATACCATGCAGATAATTCCATATTAGTTTATCCTCAATAATACTCATTTTATACAAAAATACTTTTCCTAATATCTGATCACAATATTTTTTGGCAAGTTCTTCCACTTGTATCTCTTCTAGTGTTTCATTTATATTTTCTTCCTGGCTAAGTTTTCTCCGGCAAGACTCTCTATGTTTGAAATAAACCGGAACCTGTACAGAATCATGATTATCATTATAGTACAAATCTACTGCTTTTTTCACTGCCATATATCCTAAATCATAGGAATTTTGTTCAATTGTAGTTAAAGGTGGGTTGGCTGTTTTGGCTTCTGGTATATCATCAAACCCTGTAATAGCAATATCGTATCCTGGTGTCATCTGCCTGTTGATACATTCTTCATACCCAGCAATTGCCATAGTATCATTGGCACATACAACTGCCTCCACTCCAGGATTGTTATCTAAAAGTTTTCCAAATAAAGGAGCGGACTTTGCAGAATAATCCCCATACTCTACCATAGAATCTGTAACCTCAAGTCCATATCCTTTCATTACATCATAGTATGCACAAAGCCGCTCATAAGAATCCTTATTATTTTCCTTGGGTCCGCTTAAATAAGCAATTTTTGTATATCCATGTTTATTTATTAAATGTTCCATACACTTCCGGATTCCGTCCCGATTGTCTGTATTAATACTTAAATAATCTTTATGTTCATCTCCTACCATAATAATTGGAAAAGCAACATCTTCAAAACGTCGGAAAAAATCCTCTTTTGACTCTTCCATGTATAGATAAAAAGTAGAATATGCAATAATCAAAACATCTATTGCAGATATCTTTGCATAGTCAAAAACCGCACTAAATTGATAAAAAAACCGCTCTTCATTGGTATCTGCGGCATAGTCGTCAAAACAGTTGGCATGTGCTCCCATAAAAAACAAAAGATTAATATCATTATCTTCTGCTGCATGTACAATCCCATTCAACATATCGTCTGAATGTTTCGCAAAAATATTCCCTATTAAAATACCTACTGTTATCTTATCTTTCTTCAATGCAACCCCTCCTTTGCATTTTATGTTTTATAGATAATCTCTCTAAGATACTCTTATAATCCGATACAACTTGTAACTGTTCAGAACCATGAACAGTTACATTTAAGCCCATATTAATTCGCCTTTGGCGAAGGGGCTTAAACATTACATAATCTAATTTTTCTTACGAAACACGCAGTAAATGCGTGTTTCTACCTGAATAATTACTACAACTTTTCAAAATACATCATAGCACATTTATACAATTTTCACAACCCCTACGTCAATTCGTTACTGTTCGCACCTACGTTGCAAACAGTAACGTCAATTCTTCTATTATTAAGTATAAATTATACAAGAGATAACTGTTCATCTCATTTTTCCTTTAAAACAGAAGAATCCCTCTTTCTTATAAAATAAGAAGAAGGGATTTCCCTATTTTTATTATATTGATTTATCCTCACTTATGCACATTCCAGATTATAAATTACTCTTGCACAAATACATCATAAATTGCTTTAATTGCAGTTTCAAAATCACAACTACTTACACCAATAATAATATTTAACTCACTAGATCCCTGATCGATCATCTTTACATTCACCTTTGCATTAGCAAGGGCAGAAAAAATCTTACCAGCAGTACCACGTGTTGCTTTCATACCACGTCCAACAACAGCAATTAAGGCAAGTTCACTTTCTAATTCAATAGAATCTGGTTCTACTTCTCTTTCGATTCCTGCAATAATCTGCTGTTCTTTTCCCTCAAAATCCTTCTGCTCTACAAAAATAGTCATTGTATCAATTCCAGAAGGCATATGTTCAAAAGAAATTCCATTTTTCTCAAATATCTCTAATACTTTTCTTCCAAAACCAATTTCAGAATTCATCATATCTTTTTCAATATTAACAGCAACAAATCCCTTTGTTCCTGCAATACCAGTAATTACATATTCTGGTGTGTGGCAGGTACTCTTCACAATCATGGTTCCTGCATCTTCTGGTGCATTAGTATTACGGATATTAATTGGAATTCCCGCTTGTCTGACTGGGAAAATAGCATCCTCATGAAGTACTGTTGCACCCATATAAGATAACTCACGAAGTTCTTTATATGTTATCATGGTAATTACTTTTGGATTATCAATAATTCTTGGATCTGCTACAAGGAATCCAGATACATCTGTCCAGTTTTCATACAAGTCAACCTTTCCGGCTTTTGCCACAATAGATCCTGTTACATCTGAACCACCTCTTGAAAAGGTACGGACTGTCCCATCTGGGTTAGAACCATAAAATCCGGGAATTACTGCTCTGTTTTCTCTCTGTAATCTTTCTTTAAGAACTTTATTTGTTTTCTCTGCATCAAAATTTCCTTCTGCATCGAAGAAAATTACTTCCGCAGAATCAATAAAATTATATCCCAAATAATTTGCCATAATAATACCATTTAGGTATTCTCCACGGGAAGCTGCATAATCTTTTCCAGCCTTTTCCTTGAAATTCTTCTCAATTGTCTTAAATTCTTCATCCAAAGATAATTTTAAGTTTAATCCCTTAATAATTTCTTCGTATCTCGCCTTAATTCCTTTTAATTCTTTACTAAAATCTTTTCCCATCTCAGCTACTGCATAACAGCCATACAACATATCTGTTACCTTGGTATCATCAGAAAATCTCTTTCCTGGTGCAGATGGCACTACATATTTTCTGCTTTCATCTGCACGGATAATATTTCCAACCTTCTTAAACTGCTCTGCACTTGCCAGTGAACTTCCACCAAATTTTACAACCTTCTTCATTCTTGCACATCTCCTATCTAATTTTAAGTATGTCTTGCTTGCAACACACTAATATTTTCTTTAAAGGCACCACTTTTCTAGTTACTGTTCACACCCATGGCTCAAACAGTAACCTTTTCTATACTACACAGATTTCCTTTAATTGTCAAGAAATAGAATCCTTGGCAAACAAACTTTATAACTATTCTTACTCCAACTCAAAAGCTCCTGTATACAACTGATAATATTTTCCTTTTTCTGCAATAAGTTTTTCATGGTTACCTCGTTCGATAATCCTTCCCTGCTCTAGCACCATAATCACATCTGAATTTTTAACTGTCGATAACCTATGGGCAATTACAAACACCGTTCTTCCCTTCATTAAAGAATCCATTCCCTTTTGTACAATGGCTTCTGTTCTGGTGTCAATAGAGGAAGTTGCCTCATCCAAAATCATAACAGGCGGATCTGCCACTGCAGCTCTGGCAATTGCAATTAACTGGCGTTGTCCTTGTGATAAATTTGATCCATTTCCGGAAAGTTTCGTATCATATCCTTCTGGCAATCTGGTAATAAAATCATCTGCTCCTGCAAGTTTTGCTGCTGCAATACATTCTTCATCTGTAGCATCGAGCTTGCCATAGCGGATATTTTCCATAACTGTTCCTGTAAATAGATTTGTCTCCTGTAATACGATACCCAGTGATTTACGCAAATCTGCCTTTTTAATCTTATTGATGTTAATTCCATCATAACGAATTTTACCATCTGCTATATCATAAAACCGGTTAATTAGGTTCGTAATTGTAGTTTTTCCTGCTCCTGTAGCCCCTACAAAAGCAATCTTTTGTCCCGGCTCTGCAAATATATCAATATTGTGAAGTACAATTTTGTTCTCTACATAGCCAAAATCCACATCAAACAATCTTACATCCCCGGTAAGTTTTGTATAAGTTACCGTATTATCTGCGGTATGAGGGTGTTTCCATGCCCATATACCAGTATGTTCTTTTGTTTCTACAATTTCACCATTTTCATATTTTGCATTCACCAAAGTAACATATCCTTCATCCACTTCCGGTTCTTCATCTATGAGAGCAAAAATTCTGGATGCACCTGCAAGTCCCATGATAACTGCATTAATCTGTTGTGACACCTGACTTACATTTCCACAAAATTGCTTTGTCATATTGAGAAATGGAACAACAATGCTAATACCCATAGCAATACCAGATATACTTACATTTGTAACCCCTTGAAACATAAAAATACCGCCAGCAAGTGCAACTACTACGTATAACACATTTCCAATATTATTTAAAATCGGCATAAGCATATTTGCAAAACTGTTGGCTGCCTTTGCATCTTCATAAAGAGTCTCATTAATCTTATCAAAATCCTTCACACATTCTTCTTCGTGGCAAAATACTTTTACCACCTTCTGACCATTCATAATTTCTTCCACATAGCCCTCTGTTTTTCCAATGGCATACTGCTGTTTAATAAAGAATTTTGCCGATGCACTTCCTACTTTTTTTGTAGTGATAAACATAATAACAACTCCCACCAGCACTATTAAAGTAAGCCAAAGACTAAAATATAACATCAATAAAAACCCTGAACAGACAATTACTGCAGATGTGATAAGCTGAGGAATACTTTGTGAAACCATCTGACGTAAAGTATCAATATCATTGGTGTAATAACTCATAATATCACCATGATTATTCTGGTCAAAATATTTAATCGGCAAGTCCTGCATTCCATGAAACATTTTTACACGAAGTTTCTTTAAAAATCCCTGGGTAACTACAGCCATCATCCGTGTATAAGCAAAACATGCAATTAAAGATAACACATACAATGTTCCTAAGATTAATATATATTTCACAATTTGCTCTGAAATTCCCTGCCAGTCTCCTGTTTTATAATTTTCTTCAATTACTCCAATTACTTTTTGCATAAATATCCCCGGAATAGAAGAAACCACTGCACTAAACACAATGCAAACTAATACTACTGGCATCATCTTTGGATAAAATTCAAATAAAGTTTTTATTATTCTTGGCAAAGTTCCCTTTGGCACCATACCATTTTCTGCTTTTTTATTCTTCATCTTGGTCACCTGCCTTATTCTGTGATGTATAAACTTCCTGATAAATAGAATTATTTGCCAACAATTCTCCATGGGTACCAATTCCTTGGATGCTTCCACTCTCCATAACAATAATCCGGTCTGCATCTTGTACTGAAGAAATTCTTTGGGCAATAATAATCTTTGTAGTTTCTGGAATATATTCCGCAAATGACTTACGAATCAATGCATCTGTCTTAGTATCCACAGCACTGGTAGAATCATCTAAAATTAAAATCTTTGGTTTCTTTAACAAAGCTCTGGCAATACAGAGACGTTGCTTTTGTCCTCCAGATACATTCGCTCCCCCTTGTTCAATATAAGTATCATATTTCTCAGGAAAACTTTGGATAAAATCATCTGCTTGTGCCAATTTACAAGCCTCTTGGATTTCCTTGTCCGTTGCATCCTGATTTCCCCATCGTAAGTTATCTTTTATTGTGCCTGAAAATAAAACATTCTTTTGTAACACCACTGCCACTTGATTACGAAGTGATTCCAAATCATATTTTTTTACATCCACACCGCCTACTTTTACAATACCTTCTGTGGCATCATATAATCTTGGAATTAATTGTATTAAAGAAGATTTGGAAGAACCTGTTCCACCAATAATTCCTATGGTTTCTCCAGATTTAATAGATAAATCAATACCAGACAGTGCCATTTTACTGGCATTCTTTGCATATTTGAAATTTACACCTATAAAATCTATAGAACCATCTTTTACCTTCTTAACAGGTGTTGCTTCATTTAAATCCTCAGAAATTGGATTTGTAATGGTACTTTCTTCTTCCATTACCTCAACAATACGTTTTGCAGATTCTATTGACAAAGTAATCATAACAAACACCATGGAAAGCATCATTAAGCTGGATAAAATTTGAAAGCTATAGGTAAGTAATGCAGACATCTGCCCTACATTTACTTCTGCCCCCATAGTGCTTATAACCACATAAGAACCATAATAAAGCACAAATATCATAACTGTATATAAACAAAACTGCATCATTGGATTATTAAAAGCCAATATTTTTTCTGCTTTGGTAAAGTCCTGGCACACATCTTCTGCTGCTACAGAAAACTTTTCTTTTTCATATTCTTCTCTTACAAAAGATTTTACCACCCGCATTGCCTTTACATTTTCCTGAATGGAATTATTTAGGTTATCATACTTCTTAAAGACCTTGCGAAAAAGGGGCATAGTTGATTTAATGACTATTATTAATCCAAAAATCAAAAAAGGTACAACAACCACAAAAATAGTTGCTAATTTTCCTCCCATAATAAATGCCATAATAATTGCAAAAATAAACATAAGTGGTCCACGAATGGCAATACGTATAATCATCATATAAGCATTTTGTACATTTGCCACATCAGTGGTAAGACGGGTTACCAAAGACGAAGTAGAAAATTTATCTATATTTTCAAAGGAAAATCCTTGCACCTTCTCAAACAAATCCTTTCTCAAGTTCTTGGCAAATCCACAGGATGCCTTCGCACTGCAAGACCCTGCCAATGCTCCAAATAAAAGAGAAAAACAAGCCATAAGGACTAAGATTCCTCCATCCTTCAAAATAGTGTCCATTCCGCATCCTGCCTGCATCTCATTTACTAAATTGGCAATAATAAACGGAATAATACATTCTAAAACCACTTCAAAGATAATGTATATGGGACTCAAAATAGAAGCTGTTTTATATTCTCTTATACTCTTTAATAATACTTTCATCATTCCTGTATTCCTCCTTTTCTTTTGATTTATTGTAAAAGTACACGTAACTGTTCGTGGTTCTGAACAGTTACAAGTACACTTAACATTTGAATCAAGCAGTTTGATTTTTAGAAACATCAAACTGGCTATTATAAAGATTTGCATAAAATCCTTGCTGTTTCATTAACTCATCATGATTTCCCTGCTCAATAATATTTCCATTTTTCATAACCAATATAACATCCGCTTCGCGGATAGTAGACAAACGGTGAGCCACAATAAAACTGGTTCTGCCTTTCATCATCCTGCCAAAAGCCTCTTGAATTTTTAATTCTGTTCTGGTATCAATAGAAGAAGTTGCCTCATCCAAAATAAGCATAGGCGGCAGACAAAGCATTACTCTTGCAATACAAAGTAACTGCTTTTGTCCTTGGGAGAGTCCCTCCCCTCCTTCTCCAATATGGGTATCATAACCATTTGGCAGACGTTTGATAAAACCATGGGCAAAAGCTGCCTTTGCTGCAGCAATCATTTCCTCATCTGTTGCATCTGGTTTTCCCATAATAAGATTTTCTCGGATAGTTCCTGTTTTCAGCCATGTTTCCTGCAAAACCATGCCATAATTCTTACGAAGGCTTTCTCTTGTCACTTTGCGGATATCTTTTCCTTGTACCTTGATTGTTCCCTCATTTACATCATAGAAACGCATTAAAAGATTGATTAAAGTGGTTTTCCCACAACCTGTTGGTCCAACAATTGCAATTCTTTGTCCCGGTTTTACGGATAAATGAAAATTTTGAATCAGTTTTATCCCTGGCACATAGGAAAATGACACGTTTTCCAAACTTACTTCCCCTTCTACAGAAACTAACACATCTGCATCCTTGGCATCTGGAATTTCAGGATCCTCCTCCATCAGTTCAAACACTCTTCTTGCACAGGCAAGAGAATTTTGCAATTCCGTAATTACCCCTGAAATTTCATTAAACGGCTTTGTGTATTGATTGGCATAACTTAAGAAACAAGATAATGCACCAACCGTAATGCCCCCAGATATAGCAAACCACGCACCAGACAGTCCCACTCCTGCATACACCAGACTATTGACAAATCTTGTACATGGATTAGTCAGGGAAGAAAAAAATGTTGCACGAAGGGAATATTTTGCAAGACGCTCATTGATTTCATCAAAAGTTTTAATTGCTTCTTCTTCATGGGTATAGGCTTTCACCACTTTTTCATTTCCAATCATCTCGTCAATAAAGGCAGTCTGATCCCCACGGGTTTCAGATTGAAGTGAAAACATGTGATAAGTTTTCTTAGCAATAAATCTGGCTACCAATAAGGAAATTGGTGTCAAAACTACGACTACAAGTGCAATCTTCCAATGTATGGAAAACATAAAGACTAAAGTAACTATAATCGTCATAACTCCAGTAAAAAACTGGGTAAATCCCATTAACAGCCCATCCGCAAATTGGTCTACATCTGCAATGACACGGCTTACCAAATCTCCAGAAGAATGTCCATCTACATATTTTAATGGGAGAATCTGTATTTTTTCAAAGGCTGCCATCCGGATATCCTGAACCATTTGAAAAGTTACCTTATTGTGAATGGTACTCATAATCCACTGGCACATTGCTGTAATTAGGGCTAAGACAACAGTTGCAACAAGTAGTTCCCCAATTTTTTGAAAGTCTACCGCTCCTACTCCTACAATTTCGTCAATGGCATCTCCCACTAAAATAGGGATATAAAGACTTAGCACTACACTTACTGCTGCAAAAATAATGGAAATGACCAATAAAACACGATAATTTTTCATATACTTCCAAACAGTTTTTAATGTACTTTCACTCATGTTTTATGCCTCCTTTTTGAATTGGGAATAGTAAATCTCCTGATATACTTCACAGCTTTCCAACAATTCTTCGTGAGTTCCAACTCCTGCCATTTTTCCATCCTCCAGTACAATAATTTTGTCTGCATGTTGGATGGAAGAAGTCCGCTGGGATACAATGAACACAATAGGACTGTTCTTCATATTCCGGATTGCCTTTCTTAAATTTGCATCTGTCTGGTAATCAAGAGCAGATGCACTGTCATCCAATATTAAAATTTCTCCATGACACAATAAAGCCCTGGCAATCGTTAGTCTTTGTCTTTGCCCACCAGACAAGTTCTTACCACCTTGTTCAATCACATAATCCAGTTTTCCTCTTTTCCCATCTACCACATCTTTTGCCTGGGCAATGGTAAGAGCATTATAAATTTCTTCATCTGTAGCATTTTTATTTCCCCATTGCATATTTTCGCGGATAGTTCCCTGAAATAAAACTGCTTTCTGTAAGACTACAGTTACCTTCTGTCGCAATTCCTTTAAAGAATATTTCCGGACATCCACACCATTTATCCTCACTTCACCTTCAGTTGCATCATAAAATCTTGGAAGTAAGTGAACTAAGGAAGACTTTCCTGAACCGGTTCCACCAATAATCCCAACCGTTTCTCCTTTTTTTACAGAAAAATGGATATCTTTTAGTGCTTCATCTCCTGCCCCATTGTAACGCAAGGATACATGGTCAAACTCAACAAATGGCAAATTCTCCTTTTGGGATTCCTCCTTGTATACTCCTTCTTCCATGCTAGAGCAAATCTCAAATACCGATTGAATACGATTACCACAAGCCACAGACTTTGTCATATTCAAAATTAAATTTGCAAGTTTGATAAGCTCTATCAAAATCTGGGACATATAATTATATAATGCCACTACTGCTCCCTGGGTTAATAAACCAACATTCACCCGGATTGCCCCCTGCCAAATTAGTACGCCAATCGCAATGTTAATCATACAATAGGTCACCGGATTCATAAGTGCAGAAATTCTTCCCACTTTCTTTTGAATATTTGTCAACTCTTCTGTCCGTTCATGAAAATGTCCAATTTCTTCTTTTTCTTTACAAAATGCACGGATTACTCGTATTCCTGTCAAATTTTCTCTGGTGGTCTCCAACACCTTGTCCAGTTTTTCCTGCACTGTTTTATAGCGTGGAATACACCATAACATAATTCCAAAAATCACGATTGCAAGAAGCGGAATGGTAACCACAAATATCAATGCTGCTTTCACATCAATCGTGAACGCCAGAATCATAGCACCAAATACTACAAATGGTGAACGAAGCACCAAACGCAAAGTCATATTTACACCAGATTGTACCTGGTTCATATCACTGGTCATTCTTGTAATCAAACTCGAAGTTCCAAGCTGGTCAATCTCTGTAAAAGACAGAGACTGAATATGACAAAATAAGGAATGTTTTAATTCCTTTGCAAATCCCACAGCCGCTTTTGCAGCAAAATATTGTGCTGTAACAGATGATATAAGTCCTACAATAGCAAAAACAATCAAGATTACAAACATTTTTAATATATAATTCTTATCTTGGTTTCCAATTCCTATATCAATTAACTTTGCCATAACAAGTGGCACCATAAGTTCAAATACCACCTCTAATAATTTGAATAATGGTGCAAATATACATTCTTTTCGATAATTTTTTAAGTAAGCCAAAAGCTTTACCATGAAAACACCTCCACCATATATATTCTCTTTCGAAAACATGCCTATTATTTTACCACTCTTCTTATTATTTTTCAAGAATCAATCCCATATTCAACCAATTAGGAAATTAAATGAAATAAGAAAATTTCCTAAATTCCGAAAATAAGAACTAAATACTAGAATACTACACATTGAAACGTTTTTAGCCATCAAAAAAGAGCTGTCACAATAAGGTATGTTCAATACTTAATGCGACAGCCCCTTGTTTATTCCTGTTCATATCATGACAAATCTATATCATCTTTCACAGAATTTGTTTTTTCCTCAGATGCAGAATTAAAATCCACTGCATTATTTAATTTCTTTTTTAAAGCATCCATTATGTTAAAACCAGTGACTGCTTCTACTGTTTCTGGCAGTTGGCTTACAATATCCGTAACATAACCAGTGATTTTGGAAGCACCACCTTGTCCATCCTTGCCTCCTTGATCCACAATAACAATTTTTTCTGTTTTTGCAAGGGGCTGAGCCACAGCATTTGCAATTTCTGGAAGTTTTTCAATAATCATCTGGGCAACCGCTGCATCATTATATTGCTTATAAGCCTCTGCTTTCTTTTCCATGGTTTCTGCCTCTGCATTACCCTTGGCTAAAATAGAGGATGCTTCTGCTTCACCCTTTATGCGGATTGCTTCTGCTTCCGCCTCTGCTTTAATTTTAATTGCACGGCTGGCAGCCTCTGCTTCTTGCAATTGTGCATAACGTTTTGCATCTGCCTGCTTTTCTGCCTTATATTTTTCTGCATCTGCCTGTTTTTCCGCCTTATACTTTTCTGCATCTGCCTGTTTATTTACGGATGCCAACAATTCCCGTTCACGGCGGATTGCTTCTTGTGTTTGGACTTCTGTTTCCTTCTCCTTTTTGGTAATCTCAACCATCATAGCAGTTTCTGTTACTTCTTTTGCCACGCGGTTCTTTTCAATTTCATAAGCAAGGTCTGCTTTTGCCTTTGCAGTCTCTTGTTCCTCACGATATGCCTGGACTTTCAGTTCTTTTTCTTTATTAGCAGCAGCTACCTGTGTTTCTGCCAAAATCTTAGCTTCTGCACCAAGTCTTTCCGATTCAGAAGTCTTAACTTGTGTTTCCCTTAAAGCATCTGCCTCTGCAATTGCTGCATTTTTCTTAACTTCTGCAATCCTCGGTTTACCAAGTGCTTCCAAATATCCGTTTTTATCAGAAATATCACGAATGGTAAATGCCTTAAGTTCCAATCCCATTCCTGCAAGTCCTACAGCCGCAACCTCTTGAACCTGTGATGCAAATTTCTCACGGTCTTTATAAATCTCTTCTACTGTCATCTTTGAAATAATTTCACGAAGTTTACCTTCCAACACATCTTTTCCAGTGTCCTTAATTACTTCAATGGTCTGGTTTTCTCTTCCTGTATTAAACTGCTCTGTAGCACTTAAAATACTTTCCTTATCACTTTTCACCTTAATAACTGCCACACCATCTGCCCGGATATCTACACCCTGTTCGGTTCTGGCACCATCTGTACGGACTTCGATTTTCATATTTTCCAGAGAAATCTTATCGGATCGTTCCAAAAGAGGAATAACAAAACCACCTCCACCGGAAATCACTCTTTTTTTCAGTCCTGTAATTACTAACGCTTTATCTTGTGGAACGCGTTTCCACATAGCCATAACCATTACAATCATTACTACAATAACCAAAATAATAATCGCTGCAATAATTAATGCATCCTTCATAGTCCTCTCCTCCTTATAGTCTTTGTTTTGTTTGTCTCATATTGCCAAAAGATTTATGTATGGTATTAATCATTCTTTATACAGCCTTGACACATAAAACACATATTCTTTAATCCAGCATATACTAACCTCTGCCTGTTTTTCAATTTGTGTGTTATCTGTGGATTTTGCTGGGGCAATATAGGTATTTCCATTTACAACATAAGAAATCTCTCCAAAACCATTCTCTGGAATTCCCTCCACTACTTTTGCTATCAATCCTACCAGCTCTTCCTGATTGGGTGCACTGGTATTCTCTGCTTTGTGCAATGGTACAATAATTCCTTTATAAAATAGTCCTGCAATAACAATTCCTGTAGCCAAAGAAATAACTATTACCAAAGGTGAAGGACAATTTGGAAAAATAATATGTAAAATCCAGCCTAAGCCACCAAAAACAGTCATACCAAGTAAGTATACCATCGGGCTAAGAGGCAGGGCAATATCCAAACTCCCCAGATCGATTCCATCCACACCAAGAAAATCAAAGAGACTTCCAAAGATAAACGAAAGAATTGTTAAAGCTACACCTACAATAAAACATACCTGAAAAAGTAAGATCATATTATTCCTCCTCCTTTCCTTGTACCTAAAATCATGATTATATAAGTATTTTATCACATTTTCCTTTGTATTTCATTAAAAAAATGATTAAAAGCTACACAAAAACTACCCCAGCACCAAGTAAACCAGCACCAAGATAAGTACTAAGTGCTCCTCCAATCACTCCATGAAGCATGCCTTGACAATTTGGATATTTTTCCTTTAATTTTTCTTCTAATTCCACATGTTCCTCTGGCAAACCGCCATCTGCAACCACAATCCAATATTGCCGCTCTGGATACTCCTTGATGTGTGTTTCTACAAGTTCCATAAGTTTAGATTGTAATCCTTTTCTTCCCCTGACTTTTGCTGGTACAAAGATTTCTCCCTGTTCTTTATCAAAAGAAAGGATTGGTTTAATGTTTAAAAGACCACCTACTAACGCTGCAGCCTTTCCAATTCTTCCTCCCTTTTCCAAATGTTCTAAAGTGTCAATAGAAAAATACACATAAGAATCTAAAACTAATTTCTCTCCTATTTTCACCAATTCTTCAAAAGAATGTCCTGCATCACGATATTTTGCCAATAAAACAGCAACTGCCCCATATCCTACACTGCCACTTTTACTATCTATCACATATACTTCTAAATCCTCTTCCATCCCAGCAAGTAACTTAACTTGGTTACATGTCCCTGATAATCCAGAAGATAAAGTCACCACAATTACATGGGTATACCCTTCCTCTTTCACCTTCTCAAACATATCACAAATATCTGCCCCTGTTGGAGAAGCTGTTTTCAATATTTCCGTTTTTTGTTTCTCGTACACTTCTTTCGCAGTGATTGTCACACCATCTTTATACTCTCCATCCTTTGTCTGTACAACCATTGGTAATACAAAAATTCCATATTCTTCTTGATATTCTGGCAAAACATCACCACAAGAATCTGTTATAATTGCTATTTTTTCCATTCTAATCTTCTACCTTTCTAAAGTATTTTATATTTCTAAATCTCTTCTTCTAAATGTCTACATTTCTTTGCAAGCCAAGATACCCCGAAGATCCTGGCTCCTTAGGGTTTGCATGAAATGCGACCATTTGTCAGAACTTTCATAATAAATTGAGATTATTCACAGCTTTAAGCATAAACTAAGTCGTGAATAATTAACCGAGATTATTCACGGCCTTAAGCATGAACTAAGTCTTATGTAAGCCAAAGGCTTAGAAATGAAGACTTAGTCATGCTTAATAGGTCAATTGACGATGATTGCAGACAGGTGACTCTGCCAAGCGGCTCCTAGCTGCGATAGCAGCGGTCTGCAATATAAGTCGTGAATAATTGAGGATTAAGGATAAATTATCACATAAATAAAAAAAAGTCAAATTCGAGGGGATAAAACCAACGATGCAATATCATTTTCATCATGCTCTGTTGAAATAATCTCTTTTGCCGACTGTCTGGAATATACACCTACAAATTTTCCATTATAAATATAAAGCCCTGTCAGATTACTATACTTTTTTAATACATGTTCTTTTTGGGGATGAAAATCTATATTATATGTTTGATATGGAACAACAAACTCCTGTAATAAATAATCTTTATCTTTATATTTTTCCAACAATCCTGTCCATTCCTCTTCACCATAATGTATCCCTGCATACACACCTTTCGCCCCATAAGAATCTTCTGGTTTTATAATCCAATGCTCCTTTTCTTTCACCACATTTCTGCTTTTTATAATATCCCCACTAAGACGTATAGTTTCTGGTATGTGTTTATCTATAAATTGATTCTCTTCTTTTGTTAAAATTGATTTTGTGTATTCATTCCTAAGCAACTGAAATAAGATTTTATCATGCATAATATGGGTACAAAAATCTCCAATTAGACATACCTTTTTATCAGAAACACATTGTAAGAAACCAGTGACCTCATTCTTATGTTCCATAATATCAGAAGTTACTGCTCTTCGATAAATGACATCTATAATATCTCCTTCCTTATCATATAAGTGATTTCCATCATAAGAAAGTTCACGTATTTCACAAACTTTTGCCCGAAATCCCACTCTTTCAAATGCCTTACAAAATTCTTCAAATTCATAAATCGAACATCCTTTTTCTAAAAAATCAACAACCGCAATACAACTTTCTTTGGCTATTTTTCCTGTACTTTCATATATATTTTTACATTCCTTTGCCCATGAATCAAATAATTCAAAGGATTCTATCTCATACTCCGCCGATAAATAATCATAAAGGGCAGTCTTTTGAAATGCAATATTTAATTCTCTATCCTCATTCATAGAACTGGTACCATCTCCATTAAATTCACAAAACTTATAACTATAATCTTCCTCATTGAAGAATATATCCAAACGGCATATAGGCAAAATATTTTTATAATGTGGTGTATTACATATCATTTCTTCTAACTCTTTGGGAAATCCAAATAACTTCCTATATTCTATATTAGCCAGATATTCCTGCATAACCTTATAAAGTATACCATACATAGTTTCTGCCCCATACTTTAATACTTCTTTTGCCTCCAAGGTAAACATTTTAGGTATATGAAGAGAATATATGGTCTGTCCCTTATACTTTGCAGTAGAATGTTCCAAATAATCCAACTCCCTTTTTGCACTTTCCTGACAAAGATAAAAATTATCTTGAATGTACTTGTTACATCTTTCTTGGATATGTTTCATTTCTTGCTTCCTGCCTTTCTTCATTTTTATTCATTTTAAACTTTTTTTCATTTAGAAAAAGACCTTACAAATAAGAATCTCTTCTATCTGTAAGGTCTCTTTTCTATTTTCATTTAAAATTATCTGGCTATAAACCAACTATAGCACTATTTTGCTACGAATTTGTTTTCGTAAGAACCAACTAATACATTTCCCTTAATAGACTCTATTCCTTTATCTACATTTAAAATGTGACTCTTACCTTTGCGGATAGTTCCTTTAGGTACTGTAAAACGTACACTATAGTATCCAATCTTGCTATTTCCACCATCCTTGATAATCTCTAAAACAGAATTTTCTGGGAAACTATATCCGTCTAACTTCCATCTTGTGATGTCAAGTGCATCTGCAATGTCGCTAATGCCTTCTGTGAAAGACACATTAATAACATCATACTCTGTTCCGTTTGTTGCTGAGGTATTTCCAGATACTTCACGAATAGAGAACAATCCAGAAGAAGGCTGTACCTCAAATTTAACAGTACTTGTCTCAGCAGCATTCTTTATATCATCATAGACATAGGTTAAAGATAGTGTCCATTGTGTTCCATATCCTTTATCTACTAACTGCTGAATAGTATAACTTTTGTTAGTGTCCTTATCAGGATAAAGAGCTTCTAATGCAAGTAAAGTATCATGTTTCTTTTCATTTCCGTAATATCCATTCACCTTGCCATAGAAAGTAAATACTTCACCATTTGGATCCAAACCTTTAAATTCAACCATCGCATTCTGGCTGCTTTGTGTTTCGGAAAGCGTAATATTAGAAGGATCGCCATCTGTTGTTGTAAACTGAACTGGTTCACTCATTTCTGCTGCAAAATAACTATCATCATCTGTACTATGAATTGCAACAATCTTCGGACTAACATCATCTTGTGTATTTAATGGTGAATCCTTATAATTTAAATCAAGGACAATTTTATCTTGATTCAATAATCCATTATTATCATTATATACAGTGTCTGGTTCAAAAGCAAACTGGTAAAGATCATTGTAGTAGTTTCTATTATTCAATGTAGTTGTATAAAACTTCGTCCAGTCTTCATTCAGTTCAACTACATACTCACTTTCAGAAACTTGTGTTACCTTCAGGAAAGAGGAAAGTGTTGCTAAAATCTGTGGAGTAACTTTTGTTCCTTCTTCACTTCCTAACTGCAGACCAGGTTTAATTGTTTTTACAGTATCTAATAAAGAAACATATCTATTTCCAACTTTAACCTGTAATGCACTTGAGAAAAATACAACTGGGTCTATCTTTGTTGTTTTTGTTTCATCTGTAAAAAATACAGGACACTCTTTGCCATCTTTATCTCCTACAAAAGTGATTCTATACTGTTCTGGAGATTCTACAACAACCTTTGCAGTAGGAACATTGGCATCTTCTATAACCTCAAAATCCTTTGTCTGGTTAGAGATAATATTCTTTCCAATATCGGTAATACCTGCATAATCAATTACATTTGTCACACCAAGAATTGCTTTGCCAGGTTTAAAGTATTCTTGTACTCCCTTTGCATCCTTACCCAATGTCAACACAACTACAGAACGACCATCCTCTGCAGTTGAAGGATTGTATTTACCATAACTCTTAGCACCAACTGTATAATTAGAACCATTTATTGTATAGCCTGCTTTATCTTTATTCTGTCTTTCAGGTATTGCTTCAGAGAAAGTGATTTTTACTTTCTTCATACCAATTGATTCAATGGCTGTAAACTGTGGCTTTTTAGCATCTGTCAATTTAAAACTTTTATTAATATCAATTCCACATGGAGCATTGACATAACTAACTTTAACCACATTATTATCATCTAAAGCAACTGATTCATCTAATATCAACTGAAGAACTTTCTTGCTAACTCTGGTTCCATCATCATTTCTTACTTCAGCTAATCCAGCAATTGGATAAGATACTGTCTGTCCGTTTACATCATCCTGTGTGACAGTAAATACCGGAGTATTAGTTGTTGTCTTATAAAACACCTGATGTAGCAAACCATTAGTTACTGTAGTCTGATATGTACCAGTTGCCTCATTTTTCTTCACAAAATCCTTAATCTCAACATCTCTGTCAAAGAATAAAGTAACTCTGTCTGCCTGATCTGACTCGACCTTTTGTAACTTTGGTGTGGTATCTTCTGCTGTCTTAAATGGTTCAAAGACTACATGAGTTTCACCTACTACCTTACCAACCAGATCTGTACCATTACTAGACTGTCTCGAAATATCTGCTGTTACTTTACAATCTAACTGCTTTGCAGAAAATTCCGAGTTAAGAACTAAAGTTCCTACTCCATTTTTAATCGTAACTGTAGGATTTGACAATTCTCCAAAAGATGTAGTTACTGCTAAAGTAACATCATTTGCTGTTTCGTCAACCTTCTGGGTAACAGAATTCATCATTTTAAAAGTCAATACTGTATTATCGCCACCATCTGCTGTTATATTATCCTCTTTTGGCTCAATAACCAATACCCAGTTCTTATCATTATTTGATTGAATTGGTGTTGGAGTTGGTGCCAAAGTTGGCTGTGTTGTTGGTACTAAAGTTGGGACAACTGTTGGTGTAATAACAGGCGTAACTGTTGGTGTAACAACTGGTGTAACTGTTGGTTTAACTGTTGGTTTAACAACTGGTGGATTTGTAACTTTTACTTTCTTTGTTAAAGTTTTAATTGTCTTTCCTTTTTTATTTTTTACTACTGCCTTTACTGTTGCAGTACCCGCCTTTACAGCAGTAACCTTTACCTTTTTATTATTTACCTTGGCTACTTTAACAATCTTCTTATTAGAAGAAGAAAAAGTTACCTTGTCGCTGGATGCTACATTTTTTAATGTAAAGTTTGCTGATTTTCCTTTTACCAAACTAGCCTTTGTCGATTTCCAAGCTGGTTTTGTTGCAGCATCTACTGCACCTGCAGGTGAAAATAAACTAGCTGTCATGGTTACAGCCATTGCTAAAGCAAGCTGTTTCTTTGTCTTTTTCATTTAAAAACCTCCTAGAATGTGTTACCTGTTCTTTCTCTTTTCATTTCTTTACAAAATCTTTTCTGTCTACTCTGATAAAATGTAAATTCTAATCTAACATTATCATTAGTTTCTTCTTTTTCTTCTGTTTATTACAAAAGTATTATGTATTATTTGTCTTGACGAATTAACATTTTTTAACATTTATAAACTATTCTGTAATAGAAATTTCATAATTATTATATTATCAAAAAACCCAAAAAAATACAACACTTATTTCCAAGAAAATAATGGTAATATAAATTTCTGTT
>CAMWUK010000067.1 GCA_947177415.1 uncultured Clostridiaceae bacterium | reverse complement strand
GCTCAAATATTAAATCCGTATGTTAAATACTCTTTGACATTCATACATATATAATAACATTTTTTCCTTACAGGCATTTTCCTATTTGAAACAGTTTTAATATGGATAAACACAATTTATTATTAAGAACATTGTTGATCATGCTGGAAATGATGTGACCCAAAAAATATACACACATTTAAAAATTCTGATATTTCCTGATGCATTGATAAAAATATAATTAGAAGTTCTGAAGGTTGTAATTTCACGCTTTATGGAAGCAACATATAAGAAATCGCCGATTTTTTCACATTTACTCACAATCTTGAAATATTGACAAATCCCCGACAATAAACATTTTCAGGGATTGGATAACTTCATATTCTCTAAATAAATTATATTTGTATAGATATATACGAAACCATAAGTATATTAAATGCTGAATTTTTGAGTATATGTGTTACATGCGAGTATTTTATTCAAAACTACCGAAAACTCTCCATAACTACAACCAATTCATACGCTTTTCAAATATTACTTTATTATCTCCCTTTTCTATTTTTCCAATTTCATAACATTCATAAAATTGATTAATATGTTTCATAATTATAGCCTTATTCCTTTAAGATACAACTAAATTGAAACCCACCCCACAATTAAATGTTCGTAACATTTCTTCATCGCTGATATTTCCACTATTGCGAATGTACTTGAATATGTTCAATATTCTTACCTTAGACAAATCAATCTTGGCACTTAAACCATCTGGAATAATTCTGCATAAATTACCTTCTATCCCACCACCAGTAATATGAGCCATCCCATGTATGATATTTCTTTCAAACAATCCTTTAATTGATTTATAATATGGTGTATGTGGTTTCATAATTTGCTCTATAAATGTTAAACCATCTATCTTGTCCAACTTTATTTGTGGCAATTTATCCATAAGAAGGCGAACTAATGAATATCCATTTGTATGTAAACCATTTGAAGCTATTGCCAACACAACATCTCCTTCTTCTATTGCAGAACCATCAATCACTTTTGACTTTTCAACAATGCCAGCAATGCTTGAGGTAAGAACATAAACCCCCGATTCTACAACCAATGGCTGTATGGAAGTTTCACCACCTACAAGCGAACATTCATTTTCTTTACAAGCCTCTGAAACACCCTTTACTAATGTTTTTATAGTGTCCTTTTCAGCATTTCCACACACAATTGTATCTAACACTGCCAAAGGCTTTGCTCCCATAACTACTATGTCATTCACTAAGTGGTTAATCATATCATGACAAATTGATTCTGTATAACCATATTCCATTGCAAGCTTTTGTTTCGATCCTGGCTCTTCTGATTTTAATACCAAAACAGGATTCTTAATCTCTGTAAAATTAATATCATACAAAGAAGCAAATGGTCCCAGACCATTCAAAACACGCCTATCACTCGTTTCCAAATGCTTTGACATTTCTCTTTTTATTGTATCTGTATATGTAATATCAATACCTGCTTTGCTGTATGATAAACCTTCAACATTTTTTTCACTACCAGCTAAAATTTCATCTACTGATACAGCTAATACTGTTGCCAAGTCCCTCAATATCTCAATATTAGGATATGTGGTTCCATTCTCCCACTTAGATACTGCCTGAAAAGAAACATTTAACTTATCTGCAAGCTGTTGCTGAGTTAATCCAAGAACTTTACGTTTTTCCATTATAAAATTACCAACTTTAATACTATTAAGCATATAGAATACCTCCGTTTTTATTTTATAATAACGTAACTGTTCAGAACCATGAACAGTTACGTTTAAGCCCATGAATATTCGCCTTCGGCGAAGGGGCTTAAACATTACAAAATTCACTTTTTCTTACGAAACACGCAGTAAATGCGTGTTTCTACCTGAATAGTTACATAATAACTTACATAAGAGCCTTTCAACAATAACTGGACAAGAGAATTTTCTGTTCTGATTCAACCATTAGTTGAGTTGTCTTATCACAGAGATAAAGAAAACCCTTGAAAATACTGGACTTTCAAAGGTTTCACAAAATTTCTTATTCTGTTTGAAATTATCTCTTACAAAACTTCAACCCTAGTAAATACAACATTTCATGTGTATAGTGTTACCTATACGTTTCCTATAAATATTTCTTTGTGCTTTCTTGTGTTGTCTGCTTACTATTCAATTAACATCCACATTCTTTCTCTTCGCACGTCCCAAAGTACTTTTACTAATTCCTGTCATATTCTCCACTTGAGAATATGAATGAGTTTCCAGCAACTTCAAAGCCAGACTGATCTTTTCCTTGGAAAACTTATGAGGACGTCCTTCCTTATAATTAGGATTCATTCGGGCTATTTCTCTTCCATTTGTGGGGTTCTTTGTTTTTTCATTATCATAGTCTTATTGATTACTCCTTTTTCTTTCTATACACAAAAAAGTGCAGTTTCTATGTTACATACATTTCATAGATACTACACTTTTTCTTTGTATTTATTGGGTTGTAATCTTTGTATTCTCCAACAGCATATTCTATACCAATTCTTCTATGCCTTTTTCTATACCTTCATTGAGTATTCTTTTCGCTCCATAATCCAATACAGATCCTACCACAGCATTTTTCACTCCTTCCTTTACATTCCCAATTTGTGCATCAATTGGCTGTATAATTTATCACTAATATGTCTTCCAGTATTTTTAAGGATATTTATACAAGCCTGAATTTCTTCCTTAGATAGTAATCTGGCATTATAGGCAACAATCAGCATACCTATTGTTCCCATAAGTGGAATTCCCATTTGTTGTGCAATTTTATGCCCTTTCACTTCATCCATAAGAAGAACATCTGCCTTAACAGAATCAGATAAAATAATTGCTTCACTTTCTCCTGCATCTAGGGCTGTAGATCTTCTAAGTAAATCTACAGACTTAACATCTGTCACCTTTACTTTTTTGATAAAAGAACTTTCCTGAATTTGTCTGCTTTCTTCTGAAAATTTTTTATTAGAAACAAGTTCCTTAAACACTGCTTCTGGTATCTGAATTTCCCCAAATAACTGATAAATCAGCTTCAATTGTCCGATCTTCATTAAGGAAATGAGTGGTGTTGTATCTGATACAACTATCATCTTTCTTCTCCCTTCAGTCTTTCCCAATTTGCAACTTCTTCTTCAACCTCTTCAATGTCCATAGACAAATATGCTAATCCCAAATTATCATAAAGCTCTATCAAGTCATATTTTGCTATACCAAGAATTTCAGCAGCTTTTCCATGTGATATGGTATTATCACTAATATACGGATAAAGTAACAATGCATTACGCACAAGTTCCGAATGTTGATTCCTTGGATTTACATACATAACCATTCCATCTGGCACTTTGATATTTACATCTGTCATTGCATAAATCACTCCTTCCTTCAAATCCTTTTCTTTATGTATTATAACATAATAAAAGTTATTCCGTCTAGAAAAATGGAGTCACTTGATAGTGTAAATTTACTTTCGGGTTTTATGGATGAAAATCCACCCAGACATTTAATTAGACAAGAACTTTTGTTCTGTATTTTACTATACAACATTTTTTCTATTCATACAAGATGGATTTTCATTTTTGGACAGACTTTTCCCCTACAACTGAAAAATATTTTTATAATCCCCAGATATGTGTAGCAAAGTATATGATCTTTTTGTTTTGTAACGAAAGACTGTGGGAAATACTTTCCATATATTTCCCAAGTTCCCTATGACGTTTTTTCTCTAACTTTAAGTTTTTTGATTATTGGTACAACAAGAATGATTGTGAATATCTTTTAAGTACTCCTGACGGTACACACTTTGAATACAGAAATTATTACGATAGCTATTGGAAACCTTTATTAAGGGAATTGAATATTAAGCACCGTCCACATGATACACGCCATACCTGCATTAGTCTTTTGGCTGCCGCCAAGGTATATCAAACGACAATAAAAAAATTGTTGGTCATTCTGGCACACAAACACTTACCGAACATGTTTACACTCATTTAGATATACAAGAATTATTAGATGCTATTAACCTTATTTAGTGTTACCTACATGTTACCTATATGTTGCCTATACACTTTTTTTCATGCTTTTTTATAGTGTTTTATATTTCTTCACAATTAAAAGCAAACCCCACAAATATAAGCATTTGTGGGGTTTTTCTTTGCTTTCTGCAATTTTGAAAAAATCGTTTTTTATCTCTTTGAGAACTGTGGTGCACGACGAGCAGCTTTCAAACCATATTTCTTTCTTTCCTTCATACGAGGATCTCTTGTTAAGAAACCTGCTTTCTTAAGAGCTGGTCTGTAATCGTTATCTACAGTCAATAAAGCTCTTGAAATACCATGACGGATTGCTCCAGCCTGTCCTGTAAATCCACCACCATGAACATTTACTAAAACATCATATTTGTCAGATGTTTGTGTTAAAACAAGTGGCTGACGAACGATTAATTTTAGTGTTTCAAGACCAAAATATTCATCCATATCCTTCTTGTTAATTGTAACCTTACCTGTACCTGGTACTAAGTATACTCTAGCAATACTCTTTTTTCTTCTACCTGTTCCGTAAAATTTTGAACTAGCCAATGTTATTTCCTCCTTTCAAATCCCTGATTAGTATCTACTCTTAAATTCTAAAACTTCTGGTTTCTGAGCTGCATGATTATGTTCTGGACCAGCATAAACATGAAGTTTCTTCAACATGCTTCTTCCCAAAGGTCCTTTTGGTAACATACCTTTTACAGCAAGAGTGATAACATTCTCTGGCTTCTTAGCTAACATCTCTTTTAATGTAGTTTCTTTCATTCCACCTACATAATCAGAATGATGATAGTAAATCTTCTGATCTAATTTCTTACCAGTTACTTTAATCTTTTCAGCATTTACTACAATAACGTAATCGCCTGTATCAATATGAGGTGTATAAGTTGGTTTATTCTTACCTCTTAAAATCTTTGCAATTTCTGAAGTCAAACGTCCTAATGTTTGGTCAGTTGCATCTACAACATACCATTTTCTCTCGATTGTTGCTGGACTAGCCATATAACTCTTCATTGGTTTTCCTCCTTAAAATAATATATCAAATGAAGTCTTTTCATTATTATTCTGTACTGTACCTACAGCTACTATAAATGCGACTCTGCTAATCCTGCTATTACCGGGGCTTTGGCTTAAGCACTTTTAGACATATCACAGTAAAATATTGTATTATTTTTTTCAGAATTTGTCAAGGATATTTTTACTTTTTTTCATGTTTTAAATTTTTTTATATATAAAATTTATCCCCAATACCAAAAGGCATCAGGGACTCTGTTTATATTTTTACTCTTATTTAAATTTTACTGCAGTTCCATAAGCAATAACTTCTGCTGCACCTTGCATAATTGCAGAAGAAGCATAACGGATATTTACTATGGCATCTGCTCCCATAGATTCCGCTTCTTCTACCATACGTTTGGTTGCCAAGGCTCTTGCCTCATTCATCATTTGTGTATAAGCCTTCAATTCTCCACCAACTAAAGTCTTGAAGCTTTGGGTAATATCCTTTCCAACATTTTTGGACTGGATGGTACTTCCTTTTACCAAACCCAACATTTCTAATTCTTTTCCTGTGATGTAATCAGTATTTACTAAGATCATCTTCTTCTCCACTCCTTATCTCTTTGATTCGTTCTACCAGAACATATATGCTCACACAAGCAAACGCAAACGGTATAGCACCTCCCAATATCTTTATTGCAAAAGGCATCTCTTCTTCAACGAAACAAAGAAGCACAAATCCTATATTATACAAAAAAAGAAAAAGGGTAACAATTATTGGGGCAATCATTTTCTTTGCTTTCACCTTAATTCCTCCTATCTATCAGCCACTTTTTTGTCAGTACGCAGCCGCTTATTTGAAAGAATCTGTGTAACCTTTTAGGTAGGTCTGCACACTCTGCTGTACGGACCGTAAAAAAAGACTAAAACAGGATTGGAATTGGGCAATTTACATGCGAAGCTTGCCCAATTCCGTAACAGACCAGCCCCCGGCTGAACTGTTACGAATCTGTACTGTTCAGTATTTGGCAGATATAACATTTTAGATGTTTGTTCTGAATAGCTACAAAATCCAATAATTTTTAACATATTCAGTCTACCATAGTCTTGCCTAAAATACTACTTATTTTTACGATTTTTTCTATCAATTATGTTAACTATTGGGAAACTGTAACTATTCAGAACCATGAACAGTTACAGTTTAAGCCCATATTAGTTCGCCTTCGGCAAAGGGGCTTAAACATTGTAAAATACACTTGTTCATACAAAACACGCAGTAAATGCGTGTTTCTACCTGAATAGTTACGGGAAACTTTTCGTTTCATCATTTCCTTCGTTCTTCATAGTCATCCAAAAAATGATACTGCACCTTTGTATTATGATATCCAATTAAAGTATCCAGATTCACATCATGCACACTACGGAAAATATTCCAGTCAATTACCTCGCTGGTTTCCCGCATTTTTTTTATCCATTCCTTCATTTCTTGACGTTTGGATTCTCCTACACCATCCCCACTTTTTGAAATATTTTCCGTAAAACGGCAGGCACACTGTAAAAATTCCAATTGATTATAATTCTTCCAGGTAATAATATCTGCTTCTTTGATAAGATACATAGGACGAATCAATTCCATGCCAGAAAAATTAGTGCTGTGAAGTTTTGGCATCATAGTCTGAATTTGTCCACCATACATCATTCCCATAAGAATAGTTTCAATTACATCATCAAAATGATGTCCCAATGCAATCTTATTACATCCTAAATCCTGTGCATTTTTATACAAATGTCCACGACGCATTCTGGCACACAAATAGCAAGGATTTTCTTCCACATTCTTTACAATATCAAATATTTCGGTATCAAACATGTGAAGGGGAATATGTAATAATTCTGCATTACTAAGAAGTTTTTCCTTATTTTTTGGACTATATCCCGGATTCATGGATAAAAATTTCAACTCAAAATGCATCTTTCCATGTCTTTGCAATTCCTGCAATAATTTAGCAAGAAGCATAGAATCTTTCCCTCCGGAAATACAAACTGCAATCTTATCTCCCTCTTGAATTAATTCATATTCCTGTATTCCTTTGATAAATGGTCTCCAAATAGACTTACGGTATCTTTTGATAATGCTTCTTTCTATTTCACGACAACGATCCAATTCCATGTTACGCCTTCCCTCCATTCATTCATTTATCCTTCTAAAACATACCTGTTTAACAACTGAATGATTATACTAAAACTTCCTTTATAGTTTCAATTACATACTCTTGTTCTTCCTTGCTAAGAAGAGGATACATAGGAATACTAATTGCATTGGCATAATACTGCTCTGCATTTTTACAGCATACTCTTTCATAACCATTTTTCTGATAATATGGATGTTTGTACACAGGAATATAATGCACATTCACACCAATATTTTTGCTTCTCAAAGTGTCAAAAACTTCTTTTCTATCTCTATCCAAAACCTGAATCACATACAAATGCCAGCTATTGTGGCAGTCTGCTTCCTGTTTTGGAATCTGGATTCCCTTTACATCTGAAAAAGCTTCATTATATCGTTTTGCAATTTCTCTTCTTCTTTCCACAAAACGGTCTAATTTCTTCATCTGGCTTATACCCAATGCACATTGAATATCTGTAATCCGGTAATTATATCCTAAATCCAATTGCTCATAATACCAGCCGCCTTCATTTTTTTCTAAAAATCTTTCATCTCTTGTAATGCCATGACTACGGAATAATACAAGCCTGTCATACAATTCTTTGCTATTTGTGGTTACCATACCACCTTCTCCTGTGGTAATGTGTTTTACCGGATGAAAACTAAAGGTAGTCATATCCGAAATACTTCCGACTTTTTTCCCTTTATACTCTGCTCCAAGTGCATGGGCAGCATCCTCTATCACAAAGAGATTATGTTTCTTTGCAATTTCATGAATCTCATCCATTTTACAAGGCTGCCCTGTAAAATGTACAGCAATAATTGCCTTGGTCTTTGATGTAATTTTTTCTTCTATTTTTGTTGGGTCTATATTGTAAGTGTCTGGTTCAATATCTGCAAACACTGGTTTTGCTCCACAATATAACACACAATTTGCAGATGCTGCAAAAGTAATTGGTGTTGTAATCACTTCATCTCCCTCTTTGATTCCTGCTGCCAGACAGGCTGCATGCAATGCTGCTGTTCCATTAGATACCGCAACTGCATATTTTGCTCCTGTATATTCTGCCACAGATTTTTCAAATTCTGCTACTGCAGGTCCTGTGGTTACATAATCAGAGCAAAGAACCTCCACAACAGCTTCTATATCATCTTCTTCAATACATTGTCTTCCATAAGGTATATACATAACTACTCTCCTTTTTTATTGTTATTTACTAGACAATTGCAAAACTCAATTTACTCTCAAAAAAGTATATCACAATTGTCATTCCATGTACTACTTTATAACTTATCTACCACACAATTTTTCTTGTAGAAACAGATACTGTATTTCAAAATCTTTTGATATCCTTCCTTTTGAAGAAGTATTAGACCAATATGGTTTGGGAAAAGCATTCAAATCCGCCATAGCTGTATCTACATAATTGATGATACTCCATGGATTATAAACCTGCACATCGCCAAAACAATATCCATTGTACCACTGTTTCACTTCATCCATTTTACCTTCCAAACCATAAACAACAAACATTTCTTCTACTTCTTTCTGGGTAAATCCAAAATATTCTGAAAAATCGCTGTTTAATATAGATACAACTTTAAAATTATTTAATCCTGCAAATATAGATTCCTTACTGATTCTAAGGCATCCTGTTATCACAGCAAATTCCAGACTTTTATTCGTCTTTAAAGAAGACTCAAATAATGAACGGATAAAATCCACCATTTCCTCATAAAACCCTTTATAGTAAGCATTTTCTAATGGCACATCATACTCATCCAGTAAAATAATGGTTTGCTTTCCGTGATATTTTTCCAAGCATATAGATAAAAAAGCCAGACTAGTTACATAATCATTTATATTTTCTTTCTGTCTGCGAATCCGTAAAAATCTTTCTTTCTCTTCTTCTGATAATTTTGAAGATTGTAATACATAGGAATGACGATCATATTCATACGCAATCTGCTCCATAAGGCAATAAATGGCAAGCTCAAAGTTTGGTTGTTTTGCAGACTTCAAAGTAAGAAAAATAACAGGATACTGCCCCATCATGGATATATATTCTTCATCTGCATTCATAATCTTTTTTCCTTCAAAATAGCAACTATTATCTATCTTATTTCCATCTCTGTCTCTCTCGTCTTCAAAAAATGTTTGTAAGGTTGTCTGTGCTAATGTTTTTCCAAATCTTCTAGGTCTGGTAAACAAAGTTACTTTACCTCCCAGATCTATTACATCTTTTGCTAAAAGTGTTTTATCCACATAATAGCACCCCTTCTCTACTATTTCTTTGTAAAACTCCATACCAATGGGTATTTTTTTTCTCATTCCTCTTCCTTGCCTTTCCTGCTGTTACTGTTCACACCTATGGTGCTAACAGTAACGGAATCCAGCCTATTATAATTTGCCTTCGGCAAAAGGCTGGATTCTTAGCTGTTTTATATTCTTGGCACATAGCTTGACAGCAAGTGTCAAGCTTGTGAGTGAACAGTAATTTCTTGCTACTTTCATTGAACTTTTTTCTCATTATACTAAAGTCCAAGAAAAAACACAACTTATGACTATACTATCTCTCCCTTATCCAGAATTCCACACCATCTTCCAAGTTTTCACATCCGTATTTCCAGTGATGAAGCTTTAAAATATGTCCAACTATAGTAAGTCCCAATCCACTGCTACGGAGCATTTTCCCATTATTTTCATTAGACTGGTAATAGCCTTCCCAAATATGCTTCCTTATATTTTCCTCTATCTTTGATCCATTATTAAAGAACCGTATTTCTGGTTTTTTCTTGTGATAACCAAATGTGACCCGTATCATTCCTCCCATAGGAGTGTGCTTCATTCCATTTGATACCAAATTAGAAATCACTTTCCTCATACCAGATAAATCTCCCTCTGTCAGTAAACAATCCTCTCCGTAAAATTCCACTTGAAGCTGCTTTTCCTCTAAAAAGCTTTCATACTGCTGTATTACTGCATGAGTCAGCTCTACCAGTTCAATTTCTTCTACATCTAGTGTATAGTTCTGGTTTTCCAATTTAGATAATTCCAGCATATCCAATACCAGATCATTCATCTCCTTACTTTCTTCAATAATTGTATCTATATATTCTTTCTTCTTTTCCTCTGACTTCTGGTTCTGCAATCCCTCACAGTAACCTTGAATAATACTAAGAGGTGTTTTCAGTTCATGGGCAATTGCCCTTGTCAGCATTTTCTGGTTTTTATTGATAATCCGTTGTTTCTGTATATTGGTATGAATTACCATGAAAATCACATAACATACCAAAACATATATGATTGCCGCAAATATATAAACTAATTTTAAATGGTGAATAGCAGTTTGAAGAGGATATGCTATAAAAGTATATATCATCTGGTTTCCTGTTTCCTTCAAGGAAATTTCATTTCTCTTTTGTATCTTTTGAATACCTGTTTTATTACTGACACCTTTATTTTTTGCAAGTCTTTGGCACTCTGTTCTTAAACTTACCATTTCATTATCTTCTTCACTTTCCTGCAGAAAAGAAAATTCACATTCCAAAACCGTGTCATGTACAAAAGACTTCATATCCCCTTTTCCCACATCATACTTGTATGTCTTTCTCACATAATATTTCACATTATCTCCTGCTTGAGCATAAAACTGATTGCCATTCTTGTCTTTCCATACCGGATATTTCCCGTCTTCATAATCTGCATCCAAACTGCTTCCCAGAACTATTATTTTTGTTGGTACAATATAAACACCATCTATATAACCTTCTACTGCAATTGCGGCTTCTTCCTGTCCTTTGTATAGATGGGAAATTTCTTTGATTTCATTAGATTTTAAATAATTTGATAAATTTAATATTTTCTGTTCCGTTTCCGCAAAAACAATGTCTCCTTCTTCATCCTCATATTGTTCATAAATATGATAAAAAACTTTATCTCCATTTTCATAAATGGTTTCTCCCGTGTCCCCTTCTATTTTTCCATAAAAGCCAATGTTTTCCCCTTGAATAACATCATAAATATTCTCCATTGCCTGAGAAAAATAAAACATATCCTCTTCTATATCATTTTCTCCACTTTCAAATTCCCGAAGAAGTTTCTTGCACTTTCTATCTGCTTGATCTATTCTTTCTTCCATTTCATTTTTCACAGCTTTGCTGTCAATATAAGTCATACCACCTAATCCAAGACAAAAAACAAGAAGGAGTATCTGAGAAATTAGAACGAATACATTTCCATGCCACCCTTTTTTTCCCATATTTTTACTCCTTCCAAATATATCCTGCCTTATAAATGGTTTGCAAACACTTTGCACTATCTCCAATTGCTTTTCTTAATTTTTTAATATGGGTATCTACAGTCCTATCATAACCATAGTATTCTTCTCCCCATACACGGTCTAATATCTGTTCTCTAGAAATCACTTGTTCTTTATGTTCTAAAAAAAACTGCAAAATTTCAAACTCTTTTGCTGCAAGAAAAACTTCTTTTCCTTCCACTAGAAGAATTCTACTCCGGATATCCAACTTTAATCCTTTTGACTCTAAAAAGTTTCCTTTATTGATATCTCTCTTGTATCTCTTTAACAATGCCTCTGTTTTTGCCAAGAGAACCTCCAGCGAAAAAGGTTTTGTTACATAATCATCTGCTCCGCTGGAATATCCCTTTAGCTTGCTTTCTTCATCATACAGTGCAGTAAGGAATATAATTGGCATATCATTTTCTTTTCTTATTTCCTGACAAACCATCATTCCGTCCATTCCCGGCATCATTACATCCAGAAATACAATATCCACACTTTCCTTTTCTGTAATTTCCAGTGCCTCTCTGCCATGTTCTGCTTCTAAGACCTCATAACCTTTCATCTCAAAATAATCCCGGATAAGATTTCTTATTTTTCTTTCATCCTCTACAATCAACAATCTTCTTCCCATTTTCTACCATCCATCCTCTATCCTTAATTATTCTTATCCCATTGCTTACACAGCCAAGAACCGCCTTTTCGCATTTCCCCTTGTGTTTTACAGTTTTTGAACCGTTATTAATTTAATTTTTCAGCTTTACCTTTTTTATCCTACTATAAATACCATATACCTTCTTCCCTGTAGAATCCAGTTTATAAGCACGCACTTTTATATAATATGTTTTTTTCTTTGTAAGTTTGGATAATGTTTTTGGATTCTTTTCGGTATGGAGCCGGTATTTTCGTTTAAAATACCAGTCTTTGGCATACACATATTCAAATCCAGCCACTCCACTTTCTTTTTTCACTTTCACAAGAATGCTGCTTGCTCCATTTTTCTTTGCATAAGAGAACACTGCTTGTTTTACTGTTACCTTTTTCCATTTCGCATATAATGTAAGGAATGAGAGAGATGTGTTTCCAACAGCAGTAATCTTATTGGTATATTTTGCATCTGTATACCACCCAGCAAAGGTATATTTTGCTTTGCTGGGTGCATTTAATACTACACTTACACCTTTTTTCTTTACTTTAATGGGATTATTTTTATGATTTTTTCCGCCATTTAGCTGGTATGTAATTTGACAATATCCTTCCCCATCAGAAGGTGGTTTTACAGTTGCTACCGGTTCTTGAACATTTGTACCTCCCGGTCTCTCTGTTGCAGATGGTATTGCTGTATCTTTGGGCAATAAAGTTGGCGGCAAAAGTGTTTTAATAGGTGAGCTGGTATGGTCAGGTATATTTGTTTGTATAGGAGGAGACGTGATTTCAGGTGTATTTGTAGAAGGTATTTGAGTAGATGCACCCTTTGTTGGTATGACATCCAAAGGGCTCTCCGTACTAGCTGGTGTTGCTGTCACTTCTTCTACTGCTCCAGGTGTTACTGTTTCCATTAGATTTTTGGTTTTCTGTATTACTTCAGAATTTGCTGTTTCCTTGGGTTTATTTTCTTCTCTACTCCAAGCATATACCGGTACACTATAACAAGTATACGTAATGCCCATCACACCTGCTATGATAAGTGCAGAGATTTTTCTGAAACACTTCATATCTTCACGTTTCCTCTCTATACATTTTTTCATACTACTTCATTCTTCTGTTTTTTTAATACAAATGTAACTGTTCAGAATCCCTCAAAAAATGCGGCACTACGCACCCTTATTATTTTTATTGAGAATCCAGAAGGCTATTACACTTTTCCTATAAAGACTTTACAATCATTTAATTTTCTACCATATTCTTGTCACAAACCACGCCCTCTTCAATTAGTTCGTCAAACTTCTGTTCTCTTTCATTTTGTGATATATGATATCTTCCTTCGGTATTTACACCAGAAACAACAAAACATATCGATCCTCCATCAACCTCAGGCTGTTCATACCAAATAGTATATCCCACTGTGATGACTTCTCCTGTAGCCTTATCTGTTAGTTTCAACTTCAGACCTCCACCAATTGTACCTTCTTGATAACACTCTTCCTTCTCCTGCTTACAAATTAGATTCCACAAATCATTTTTTACAGATTCCTTTGTAATTTCTCCCTGATATTTTATATATTTCTCTCCTTTCCGAACAGAACATTCCCCTTCGAACTTAAAATCTTTCATGTTCCTTTCAGACAAAAGTTGTGTCTTTACATCTGGTTGTTCTGTAGGCTGTGACTCTACTGTAGTACTGCTGGCACTTGAATCTAAATTTGTTTCCTGATTGTCCAAATTTGCAATCTGTCCCATAAAGTAAATCATATTTGTTTGCTTATCCCTGATTGCAAACACAAATGGACGGTTTACATTAAACTCAATTGGTGCAGGTTTCTTCGATGGATCAATCGCAGTTGCATTATCCATAATGATTGCGGTTGCTGCCGCAGCAGTTGCCCCTGATTCTCCTACCTCAATGACTGCCTTATGCATCACGCTATCCACATAAATATTGTCTATATTTTCTCCCCGTATTCCCGGAAAATCTGCATAATATTCATCAAATGCCAGTTTCATTCCCAGTTCTTTCAACTGGTTTGTTATATTCACTGTTCCATATTCTAATTTGAATTTTGGTAACTGTAAATTCACAAGCTGTTCTTTTGCATTTCCTAATGATTGATAAAATTCATTTTTCTCTATGTTGGACATTTGCTCATAAAGTGATATTCCGTCTTTATTCTGCTCTTTTGATGTAATCACATCCATCACTAAATCACTATCACCATAAAATGGTAATTCTAATCCCATAATGGAGCCTTGTTCATAATAGGAATAATACTCTTCTGACTGCTGCATCATATCAACTTTTGTGGTTTTATTTTTTCCATAGAAGTCCTTTTTGCGGGTTCTGTACTCATCAAAAGTATTATCCCAACAGCCATTAAAATACAAAGTATTTACTAATACGGCTTCTGTTTCATCCTTTTTTAAATCATCAGACAATAAATTTTTAATTTTCTGGTTGGTTTTCTCTTCCACCCATTGGTTTATATCATCTTTCGGATTTCTCTTTGGGTTTGAGAAATCCAATGGCATACATTGTGCCAGATAATTTGTTTTTATCTTATTCATATAATCCTGTTGTACCTTGCTGTCAAAAGAAAATTGGCTATCATTATACCAAAAAGAATTTGCACAACTTAATTCTGGCTTAAAACGTAAATCTTTGTAATACAACTTATTATTAGGATCGTCTTTTTCATTTACATCATGATTTTGTATAGTATCATTACAATTATTCTTGAAGTATTTGCTAAATTCTTCATTCCATGCATCTAAATCCGTAATCCCTAGTGCTTTTTCAATCTCTGCTTTAGTTTCTCCATTCGCTCCATTGTCTAACATGGTCAGTGCCATTAAAATACTGTAAGAAGAAATCACTCTGTTTCCATCTTTTTCCTCTGTCTGTGTTAATAACTTAGATAAGTTATACCCTAAATTATTGACTTTTCCACCTATAGTATCTGTATCTTCTTTTACACTTTCTGTTTCCTGTGGTAACATGGTATTTACTGGTGTATCTGTTTTGTCCGCTGTTGGCATTGGTATTATTGTAGAAGTTGCTGTAGGTAACACTGTAACAACTGGTTTTACAGTTACCTTAGGAGATTTTTTCTTTACTTTAATCTTAACTTTGATTGTTTTTTTATTCTTTGCTTTTACAGTAATGGTACAGTTACCTTGTTTTTTAGCTACTAAAGTACATTTGTTTTTCTTTACATTTTTTAAACTGACTACCTTTTTATTTGAAGTCTTGAAGGTAGCTGTCATGTTGGCAGAGAGAGTCTTTTTTTCTCCCACAGCTAATGTGATATTTTTACTGTTTACTTTCAGATTCTTTGACGCTGCAAATCCTTGATACATAGGAATACTGCCTACTAGAAGTGTTCCAAGCATCATTACTGCACAAGCTTTTTTTATCCTTTTCTTCATACAATCTTCCTTTCTACTGTTATTTGTAACTATTCAGAACCTGCAAAAGTGATATACAAATTACATAAATAAGTTAATTTATTATATGTAATTTGTATACTCACTTTTATTGGACTGATGTCCACATGAGGATTTTTACCAGCCATTATGAGAAATTATTAGATATTATGTATATTCTGGAAAAATCCGAATAAGGGGTTCTGAACAGTTACTGTTATTTCTTCCTTGATGGTATCTGTATGAATACCAATTTGCTACAAAAATATTGTAACATTTTTTTTTGTAGTTTTTTTGTACTTCTCTGTTTTTTTCTCTACAGAATTTATAAAAAACAACTGTTTTTTTTCTTATACAATTTCACCAACATTTCCTTATTTTATCCACAATTATTCACGACTTATATTGCAGACCGCTGCTATCGCAGATGGAAGCCGCTTGGCAGTGTTACCTGTCTGCAATCATCGTCTCAAGAAATTTATCTATCTCTTTTACTACCCGTTTTCTGCCTTTTCCATCAAATAAACTTTGTTGCTTCTCTATCATAACCTGCCTTTTTTTCTGATTCATCATCTCACTCCATTGTAGGGAAAAATGCTCCAAAACATTTTTGTCTTTTTGTCTTAGGAGTTTGTAGTCTCCAATATTTCCTAAGTATCCTCTTTGGGACAAATATTCTACTACTCCTTGCTGATTTTCACTATATAAGAACGCTAATGTTGGCACACCACAAGCTGCCAGTTCATACACAGTACTTCCCCCTGCTGAAATTGCCATATCACATTGTAACATGATTTCTGACATAGATTTTGGAGACTGGTAAATTCTTATCCTATCAGATTCCACTTTCTTCCATTCCTCCTGTTTTTGAAAAGCGTTTCCGATAATTAAATGACAAACTGATTTAGGAGATATCTTCTGACACAATTCTAAAAAAAACCCGGTCATATTTTGAGGATCTGCAGCTCCAGTAGTAATCAAAATATTTTCTATCTCCCTCTTTGCCTTACGTTTCGGAAGATTTGAAAATTCTACCCGGAGCAGACTATACTTTGAACCAAGCATACATTTCTTTTGCTTATGAAATTGGGTATATCCTTTTTCTTCTGCATCCACATTAGGATTCAAAATCATATCCACAGGATAATCCCACACTGCTAAATCATCCAGATAAACCAGACATTTAGCAAATTCTTTTAATCTCTGGAAAAACCAAGTATTAACATTATAACTGTCCAAAAATATGACATCTGGGTTTTGTTCTTGAAGAAAAGGCGACATCCATTCTATATCTGGCTCTAACTCCTCCTCTTTTCCAAAATCAAAATTCTGACATTCTTTTTTTGGCTCTTGCTTTTCCAAAATCTCCACAGAAAATCCTTTTTGCTTTATCCATGTTCCTCCCAGATAAAACTTACTGATAAAGAAAACCTCCCAGCCATTTTGCCGGAAGGCTTCTGCCAAAGAACAACATCGCATGACATGCCCCATTCCCAACTGTTTGCTCCCATGTGTAATAAATGTAATTCTTTTATTCATTTTATTTATTCTCTTTCATCAACTGATATTTTATTTCTGCAATTTTCCAGTCACTTTCATTATCAATATCCTGCACCTCAAGTTCCGGCATAATTAATGGTACAATATCACTTTCCACCCGTCCGCCGACCGCCAGAAACTTCTCCACATCATAAAAATAAAACTGACCACAATCATGATACAGAACCTCCAAATCCTGTGATCTGGTATAACGATGTTCCGGCCATTTCATTACCAGTTCGTCTTTTTCTATTACCATTCCTCGAAGAGGTGGAAAAGAAAAACCAACCACTGGCATCACCTGTGTGGCATCTCTTTCTTTCAGTAAAGAAAAGGCTCTTCTTAATTTTTCTGGTGTTACAAAAGGTGCTGTGGGATAAAGACACGCCATATAGTCAAAACTTCTCCCAATCCTTCCATATTCTTCCAAAACCTCTTTAAGTACTTCTATGGTAGGAGCAAAATCGTTAGCAGTTTTTTCACTCCGCATAAACGGCACCTTTGCACCTTTGGAAAGTGCTATTTCCTTAATCTCTTCATCATCGGTAGATACCATAACTTCCGAAAAAATTTCCGATTGCATCGCTGCTTCTATGGAATATTCCAAAATTGGTTTCCCACAAAACTTTTTTTTGTTTTTTCCGGGAATACGTTTACTGCCGCCTCTTGCTGTAATAATTGCTACTGCACGTTCCTTCATATTGCTTCATCCTTTTCTCTTTACCTTTTATTATTTTTCAACAAAATTCCAACTCATTGGTGTTCCCATTTCAATATCCACAGATGCTTTTTTCCCTAACAGCTCTTCGTAATGTCTGGTATGCATTCCATATCCTGGACGAATAGATCGAAGATTCTCCTTGGTGAAAATCTCTCCCTTTTTTACATTCTTTGTGACAAACAAAGAACGACGAAAATCTACATTATTTTTTTCCTGCGGACTGGAACCATAAGAAATCTTCCCTTTTGCCATCTCAACCTGCCGGATTGCAGTTACCATTTCTTTGAACTCTGCCGGTGTCATGGAAAATGCACTGTCGGGACTGTCACATTCCCGAACCAGGCAGAAATGTTTTTCAATAATGCTTGCTCCCATGGCTACTGCCGTTACCGCCCCAAGATGTCCAAGGGAATGATCCGATAACCCTGCTGGTACACCAAAACTTTCCTTCATGTCTAACATGGTACAAAGATTCATGTCATCTGTAATAGCAGGATAGGCACTGGAACACTTTAACAGGGCAAGCTGGTCATTTCCTGTACTCTTTACCGTTTCTACAGCTTCCCTGATTTCTTCCTTTGTTGCCATTCCTGTAGACATAATAACTGGCTTTCCCTTAGAAGCTACATATTTGATTAGAGGAATATCCACTAACTCAAAAGAGGCAATTTTATAGAATTCTATTCCCATATCTTCCAAAAAATCTACTGCTGTATGGTCAAAGGGACTGGAAAAAAAATCAATTCCTATTTTATCTGCCAATTCCTTTAATTCCGGCTGCCACTCCCATGGCATATAGCCTTTTTGGTAAAGCTGATATAAATTCTGTCCTTTCCACAATGGTTCCTTTAAATCAAAATAGCTGTTATGGCAATCAATCGTTAAAGTATCTGCTGTATAAGTCTGAATCTTAATACAATCTGCTCCTGCATCTTTTGCCTTGTAGATAATTTCCTTTGCTGTCTCCTTACTTCCACAATGATTTGCAGACATTTCTGCAATCACATATGTAGGGTATCCCTCTCCAATGTGCCTATCTTTTATTTTCATAACCTTATTCCTCTCAATATTTTTAAATTCAACCAAAATCAAGATTATTCATATTCTAGATTGCATACTGCTATTATCACAGTTCGTGTAACTGTAACAGTGCAGACCTACCTGAACTGTTATGTGTAACTTTCCACTTATACACCTGGTGCTGCCTTTTTTAATACCTCTACACAAAAATCAATATCCTCTTTCTGAATAAGATAATCTGGTAAGAACCGCAGGATTTGTCCACCATTTGTTCCCTGTAGCAAAACCCCTTCTTTTGTTGATTTTTCTGTTAATTCCTGATACACTGGACGATAATTGTCTACACCTTTTAATTGCAAGTCCAAACCGAGCATCAAACCATGTCCTCTCGCTTTGGTATATACTGGACACGTTTTTTCTAATTCTTTTAATTTTTCCAAGAAATAAATTCCTATTTCTGTTGCCCGCTCCAACAAATTATGCTCTTTGATATACTGGATGCCAAAGTTTACAATGGCAGCAGCAAATCCATCGTTTTGATGAGAACTGTAGTGGGTCATGGTCATTCCTTCTTTTGGAACCAGTCCATTCCGAAACATTACTAATGATACCGGATAACCAAGCCCTATGCCTTTCGCACATGCAACCATATCTGGTACAATGCCAAGCTGTTCATAGTAAAACCAGCTTCCGGTTCGTCCAAATCCGGTCTGACATTCATCTAAAATTAACAATACATCATATTCATCACATAGTCTTCTAACTTCTGTAAAATATTCTTTTACTGGAAAAATCATGCCTCCAACGGAAACAATCGGTTCCATCAGCACCCCTGCGATTTCTTTCCCATGTTCTGCCAATGTTTTTTCCAGAACAGCAAGGCAGTTATCCACCTCTTCTTTTTCTGCAAAAGTATCGGGAATTGGCACTGAAAAAATGTGTGACACTTCAGGAGCCGCATAAACTCCACCAAAGGTAACACTTTGGGTTCCAAGGGTCAGACCATGGTATCCCTTTTGGAAACAAACAATCCCATTTCTTCCTTTCAAATGTTTTGCATAGCGGAGAGCAAATTCTACAGACTCTGCTCCTGTGCTAAGCAAAATTGAATATGCCTCCATATTTCCACTGATTTCATGAATCTTCTTGGAAACTTCTACTACTTCCTCTGAAATCATTCCAGAACTGGTATGTACTAAAGTTTCTGAGATTCTTGTAATTTCTTTTATCAAATCTTTATTGGAATGTCCAAGAACCGTACAAAATTGTCCGGAATTCAGATCTAAAAGTTTCTTTCCTTCTTCGTCATATACATAAGAACCTTCCCCCCGAACCAATACTGGCTCGTGAAAAGGAACAATTGGTATTAAATAATTTTCTTTCATACTTTCATTCCTTTCTTCCCTCTGTACTTATTTCTTTTGTATCTTCATTACCATTATAAAAAATTATAACACGAAATTTATTATGAGAAAAGAACTGTTTGAAAGTTTAAAAATATTCCAAAATTATTCCCGTTACTGTTCACTCCTGCGGTGCTCACAGTAACGAATCCAGCCCTATGTCTTTATGTGTATATCTAAGACCTCTAAATAAAATTTTCTACGTGAATATAAAAATTTTTTTAATAGTGATAGAAATCTTGTTTGAATAACGTAATAATAGATGTATATACAAATAAACATACTTCCCATGGGAAAAAACGTTTTAAAACTGTACTTGCTATTGTACAGAAATATCACTTATTGTTCATAACTCATTTGTGTCATAAGGTGGGATGTCTGGAAGTAAGAAAGTAGGATGATATATGAAGATAAGAGAGAACAACTATATTGAAGAATTATATTTACACAATGAAAAGGCTCTGATTTATGTCATCGACAATTATGGTGGACTTTTAAAATCAATTATTTCAAAACATCTCTTCGCTATACCTGATAAAACAGAAGAGTGTTTAAATGATGTACTACTCAGTATCTGGGAAAATATCTCATCATTTGACAAAAACAAAAACTCTTTTAAAAATTGGATAGCAGCAATTGCAAGATATCAGGCAATTGACTATCTAAGGAAATATCAAAAGGAATTGCCCCAAGTAGATATAGATGATGTCTCAATATCAAAAGAAGATGTTATGCTAGAACATCTGCTTGATCGGGAAATATCAGAAGAAATGGAATTTCTGCTTAGTTGTTTGAACGAAAAAGACCGCTGTCTTTTCTGGAAAATATATGTAGAGGAAAAAACGATGGATGAAGTCTGTCAAGAAAGTGGAATGAAAAAATCAGTAATCTATAACCGGCTGTCCCGGGGAAAACAACGCATCAGAAAGCATTGTTTAAATGAAAAGGAGGCATAAAGAGATGGACAAAAGGATTTGTGAAATGTTAAATGATGTAAAAGTAAATTTTGATGAATATGAGACAAAGGATTTGTCTTTGAAGGAGAAAAAAGAAATCAAAAAGAAAGTATTATGGGAGGTAAAACGAATGAATAAGAATAATCGAATGAATGGCAGAAAAAAAGGATGGAAGGTTGCAGGAATCGCTGCAGCTGCGTGCATGGCAGTTTCTGTAGCAGCAGTAGGAAGTAATCCGGCAGCTGCAAAAACACTTCTAAGTGAAACATTCCAGAAAATCATTGCAGGAACAACAGGCACTAAGGATGGTGATGATTTAACAGAAATCTATACCAAAATTGGTGAACAGTCTGTTCCCGCAAAGGCAGAAGGAACAAACAGCATTATAGAAACAAAAGATTCTAATGTAAAAATACGTGTATCTGATATATACTGTGATGGATATGTACTGTACTACACTCTTGTACTGGAAGCAGACAACACAGACTTAAATGGAAATGAGATTGATGGTGCAATTACATTCTCAGATGACCATAAAGATGCAGCCCAAATAACAGTTGATGGAGAAAAAAATGATTATTTCATATCATTTGAAAAGCAATCCGATGGTACATATACCTCTGTACAGGAATATACTTTATATACCGCAGAAAATCCAAAAAAATACCAGAATGGGGATGTCATTCCGTTTGAACTTGATATCCATTCAGTTTTGGGATTTGATTATGACAAACATGTCAAAAAAGGTGACGAAATGGAGTATATGTGCACAAAGGCAATAAGCGGAGATTGGAAGCTGTCTTTTCCAGTTGTAGTGGATAGCTCTAGCAATCATACAGAAAAAATAGGAAAAGAAAACAATGGTGTAGAGATTGTATCTGCAACAAGAACAAAGGGAGCATTGCACTTTGTCATTAAAGAACCTGACTTTTCAGCGAAACCATATAATGTTCCTTATGGTGATCCAGATATCGGAATCAAAGGAGAAGATGGAAAGTATTTACAGTGTCTTAGCAATTATCATGAAATACAAAAAGACGGAAGCAGACTCCTCTATTTTACATGTCTTGATAATGGTGGAGAAAATTTTAAACTGGAAGTAACAGAAAAAAATAAAGATGCTAAAAAAATCGCTGAAATTAGCTTTAAGGTAAAACGTTAGAAAATTTATCTGATATTCCAAAAAACTCACTACCATTAGAATATTTATCTAAAATTTAAGTTCACCTAAAGCTTACCAATAATGACTTAGTCATGTTTATACAAAAATTGCAGATAGAAGACAATAAAAAATGTCTCCTATCTGCAATTTTATTACCTATTCACAACCTAAATATTATGAATAATCTGCTCTCTGATAATAAAATAAGTTAGTTTCTTTACTCTTATCTCCATCCAATCATTCTTACATAAAATCACTATCTTGTCGAATATACTTCCAACTTTATTTCTTCATTCGAAGATGAATAGAGAAAAATCGTTGTTTTTCTTGATCTGCCAGTATTCCCATACTCTAAAAACACATTGTTGTTATACCTATCCGTTTCGTAAATAACGGGCAGAGAATATTTATATAAAGGAGTTAAAATCTCCTCAGAACCCTCATATTCTTTCGAATCATTATATTTCTTTGCCTTACACAGCTTCTTGTATAATTTCTTGTCTCTTACTGTATATAAATGATAGGTAACAAACGAATCCTCTGACCAATTGTAATATTCCCCTTTCTTTTTATTCATATTTGAAATACAAGTGTCCAATTCCACAATTTTTTCCTTCTCCAAAACTTTATCTTTTGTATACAATATAACATTATAAGTACATTCAAAAGCACTTCTACGGAAGGGATGCAAAAAAATTTGATACTTTTTCTTGCCTTCTGCCAAAATAGAATCTAACTGTTCCTTTACTTTTGTATTTAACTCTGAAAAAGCCAAAGCCTCCTCATAATTATCTACCCATTTGCCCTCTATATTATATACAGAACATTCTATTCCATCATATAAAATATCCACCCCTCTTGGACTACCTGAACCAAACAAAGGTCCAGAATCATATTTATAACTTTCTGTTATTGTAAATTTTGAAAATGGTATGTTATGTGCAGAATGAAAATGCCACGTAGCTTCTAAACCAGTACTTATACATTCATCATAAACAATATTTACTAGGGATAAAAATACAATAATAAAAACAAATACCGGACACCATTCTTTGTGCTTTTCAAACCATATCCCTATTAGGGCAAAAATTTCAAGCAAGATAAATCCAAAATTATACACAACGGTATTCCAGCCACCATCTAAAGTAAGAACAAAAACCCGTAACAAGGCATACACAGCAACAAGCAACGCAGTTATGCCTATACTCATTAACAATCTTTTAATAGTTGTAATGATAATCTTCCAGACTTTTATATCTTTTTTAGCCTTCATTCTAATCACTCATTTCTATTTTTATATCTCTTTACCAGTTGATATAATCCCACTACTAAGCTAATTAAGACTACTATAATAACTGCCCCTGCAAATCCTGGCACCAGTTCGGATATCACATCCATAATATTAAATTCCAATTGATTGATTAATAAATATTCTTTCTCGCTTTCTGCCATTTGTCTGGACCATATCATAATCAGTAAAATAATTTCAAACAAAATCATTCCAAGAATGTATAAATATGTATTGTAACCTTTTCTGTGTTTTTTCGACCAGATTGCAATTAAAGAAATAATTCCCAGTAAAAACACACCCATTGCACGAAGAAAATCTAAAATACCAAAAAAGTATTCCATTAAAAACATTACTGCCAAAAGTAAAATAGTTATACCTGCACTTAATGTACACTTTATAAGAAAATTATTACTTTTTATGTCTGATATTTCCATATTATCAGGTAAATTTCCAGTTTTTATATCTGAACTGCCACCTGCCTTTTCCATTTTTTTTAAAACATGAGATGTCTTCCATTTCTTTATCAATCGTGATAATCCCACCACCATTCCTACCAAAATTTGTATGATAAAAACCTCTCCTAAAGCTAACATCAATTCAAACATATCTGTTTCGTATGTATTTTCTGGACTAAATAAAGATCCTCTGACTCCAATTCCATATAATCCCGGAAGATGATAAACCGCAATAAGGCAACAGTATAACAAATCCCCCATCAGCCAATAAAAAATGATTTTCCAATCCCTTACCTTCTTCATACCAATCACAGCAATAATCCCCTGTGATATCCATGAAATAAATATTAAAAATCCCTCCAAATCTACAAGCCATATTTCAAATAAAAAGTAAGCTAATGGAATGATCCAAAAACTAACTAGATACATGAAAATACCTAGAATCATGATTTTTAACGAATCTTTTATTACATCTTGTATTTCTTTCATTCGACTTCTTCTCTTACTTCCTTAATGCAAAGTAAGCCACCAAACTTTCTTTTCTTCCCAATAATAAGAAAGTTCTTTTCTTCTGGTTACTTTCATGTCTGCATGAGATTCTATATATTCTCTTCAATAGAACTATATAAAAATATTCAGCATTATATCACCTGATTCCCAAATATATATATTATAATAC
>CAMWUK010000066.1 GCA_947177415.1 uncultured Clostridiaceae bacterium | reverse complement strand
AATTTATTTATGCAATTTGTATATCACTTTTGCAGGTTCTGAATAGTTACAAATTACTTTGTCATAATTCTGGCATAAAATTAAGGTATCTTAAGAAAAGGCTAACAAATAGCAGTGATTTTTGGTAACAGTTCAGGCAGGTCTTGCACACTCCGCTTTAAAGACTGTAAAAAAGACCAAAACAGGATTGGACTGTAACGGCAGAGAAGGAGGAATTTTGTGAGGATACATGAAGAAAAAAATAACAAGTTTATTTCTGTACTTTGTATTATTATTTGTATATGGATAGGAGTTGGGGCATTGCAGGTGCCTATAACAGCAGAGGCAGCTGAAAATATTTCTATTAGTAAAACAAGTATGACCATTCAGGTAGGCATTCAGAAAACATTAAAGATAAAAGGGACAAAAGAAAAAGTTTCTTGGAGCAGTGAGAATGAAGAAATAGCAACAGTTGATGCTGATGGTGTTGTCCGGGGGATGGAAGCAGGAACTACCAAGATTTTTGCAAAAGTTGGAGAAAATACGTATACTTGTACGGTTAAGGTACAAAAAAGACAAATACGGGTTTTATTAAAAACTACAGGATATGGAAGTATTTTTCATTCCGCTGTAACTGTAACTTCCACAAAAAAATTCACGATTTCTAATGGGACAGAAACAAAGACTTATAATGCAAAACAAAAAGTTACCATAAAATCAAATAGCAGTCTGTTTGGTAAGGGAACAAAATTAACCATTGCTGCCAAGGATAGTGGCAAAATTCAAATTACTTCCATTAGCAGAAGTCAGGGGAAGCCATCCTATCATGGAAAGATAGAAGTAAATGTGGTAAAAGGAAAAGGTATGACTTTAATCAATCAATTACAGTTGGAACAGTATTTATATAGTGTGGTTAGCAGTGAGATGTCTAGTAGTTTTTCAAAAGAGGCATTAAAAGCACAGGCGGTTACTGCAAGAAGTTTTGCATATAGTCATTTGGAAAGTGCCCAATATAAAGCTTATAATGCAGATTTGGATGATAGTACAAGTTTTCAGGTATATAATAATTTAGCTGAAACAGCATCTACCCAAACTGCGGTAAAGGAAACTATTAATCAGGTGTTAAAATCTGAAAATGAAATTATTAATACCTATTATTATTCAACTTCATCAGGACAGAGTGCAACGCCGGAAGAAGTATGGGGAGGTTCCACAGAAGAAAAATATTATCAGAGAAAAATACAAAGTAAAGATGGTAAAGAGAAAAATCTATCTACAGAAAGTGCATTTAAAAACTTTTGGGCAGATAAGAATCTGGTAACTTTTGATAGTAATTCTGAATGGTACCGCTGGCAGACTACAATTAGCAAAACTAATCTACAAAAACAAATTAATAGTAAATTATCTGCATATTCGTCCAATGGTTCAAAATCTGTTTTAGTGAAACAAAGTAATGGAACATATAAAGGTGTAAAGATAACGAATATCGGTTCTTTAAAAAAAATTAGCATTTGTGAAAGAGCAAAAAGTGGAATTGCAAAGGGAATCTTGATTACTGGAAGTAAGGCTACTGTTAAGGTTTTGAATGCGACATATATTCGTTATATGTTAGCTCCGGTGTCTAGTAAACTGGAAAAACAAAATGGTAGCAGTGTATCTAAAATGAGTATATTACCAAGTAGTTTCTTCTATGTAGCAAATGAAAAAGATAGTGAAGGTAATGTATGCTTTACTGTGTATGGAGCGGGATATGGACATGGAGTGGGCATGAGCCAGAATGGAGCAAACCAGATGGCAAAGGAAGGATATGATTATAAAGATATTATGCATCATTATTTTCAGAATATAACTTTGTCACATATCGCAGAATAATCAAGAGTTTGCTATATGGTTTTTTATTATGAGAGTTACAGTTTGGCGGTTGACCGCTAAACTGTAACGATTTCGTAACAGTTCAGCCACCGGCTGGACCGTTACACGATTTCTGTGTCTTTTTGGATTTTATGCTTTACAAAATATATAATTGTGTTATAATTATAAATGCAGTTTGGAGAGTAGTAATAAAATGGTTGTTTAATAGCAATAGGCACTTGTAGCTCAGTGGATAGAGCAGTGGCTTCCGAAGCCATGTGTCGGGGGTTCGAGTCCCTTCAGGTGCATTTTTATGAATTAAGGAAGGTTACTATAATATGTGTGATAACTATATAGTAGCCTTTTCTTTGTTAAAATGTAACCGTTTAGTCAGGATACTATAATGAATAAGGAGAATACCAATGAAGTTTAAATACAAGAAGATGATAATAGCAATTACTATGTGTACCATGTGTATTGGTATGGTAACTATATCTTTAATATCACCAGGAAGTAGTAGTGGAAAAGGAAATACAAAACAGGAAAAAACAAATGACAATAAACTTGCACAAACAAATAATGATGTAAATTTAATCAATGAGGCAGGTGTAAAAGAAAAAGAAGGAGAGCTGGAAGTAAGTAATGAAGAAGCTTTGAATAGTTTAATTAAATCCTATTTAAATTGCCGTGTGACTGGTGATGAGGAGAAACTGAGAGAAATAGTTACAGATATTAACGATGTAGATATGGATGAATTAACGAAACTTCGTTTGTTAATTAGTGAATATAAGGATGTGGAATGCTATATAGTAGAGACTAAGAACCCAGGAAATTATATTGTCTATATTTACTATGAAATTTTATTCTCAGGTGCAGAAACTCCAGCACCAGGACTTGACAGAGTTTATGTGATTACCAATTCAGATGGAAGTTTAAAATTGGATTTTGGATTGATTCCACAAGAAGTTAGAAGCCTTATGGAGGAATCAGAGAAGAGTGAAAAAGTCCAGAAAATGATAGATACTGTGAATTATAAGTTAGAAGAGGCTATTAGCAAAGATGAAAAGCTGAGAAGCATCTATGCTAATTTAAATGGTGGAAGTGACGAGGTAGATAATAATCCTTCTGATGAAAAGAATCAGGGAGAAGGAAGTGTTACAACGGAACCTGGGCAAACAACTGGGGCAACCAGCACATCAGAACAGCCAGTGGAAACAGACGAACCATTAGAGAATACAGAAGCAGTAAGAGAATAGAAAGGTGGAAAATATGTGTCAGGAGATGCGTTTGAACAAGTATCTTAGTGATGTGGGGGTATGTTCAAGAAGGGAAGCAGACCGTTGGATAGAAGCAGGCAGAGTTTCTGTAGATGGAATTGTGGCTGTGATGGGGCAGAAAATTAGTAGAAACCAATCCGTTTTGGTGGATGGAAAGCCTATTAAGAAAGAGGAAGAGAAAGTTTTGCTGGCATTTAATAAACCAAAAGGAATTGTATGTACCACCAGTAAGAAAGATAAAGATAACATTGTTGATTATTTAAACTACAAAACACGGATTTATCCGGTTGGAAGGTTAGATAAGGACTCAGAAGGCTTGATTCTTTTGACAAATCAAGGAGAATTGGTAGATAAGATTTTACGTGGAAGCAATTATCATGAAAAAGAATATATTGTAACCGTTAATAAAAAACTTACACCAGAATTTATCCGTGCTATGGGAAAAGGTGTCCCGATTCTTGATGTAATAACCAGACCTTGTGAAATTGAGGCAATAGGGACACGGACTTTCCGGATTATATTAACGCAGGGATTAAATAGACAGATTCGGCGTATGTGTGAATATTTTGATTATCGTGTGGTAGACTTACAAAGAGTAAGGGTTATGAATATTCGTCTTGGAAGGTTAAAAACAGGAACTTACCGGAAGATTGTAGGGACAGAATTTAAAGAACTTTTAGAATTATTGGAGAAACGTTAGTAATATTGGGCATGTGACAATATTATAACGTTTTTTCCTTATCCAGATATTAAATGAGAAATGGAGAAGTAAAATGAATAAAGAAAATCAAGAAGTAATGTATAGAATGAAAGAACTTGCACAAACATTAAATCAGGCATCTAAGGCTTATTATCAAGATGCTAGTGAAATTATGAGTAACTTTGAGTATGATAAATTATATGATGAATTGGTAGAATTGGAGAAAAAGACAGGGATTACCCTCTCCAATAGTCCTACACAAAAGGTTGGATATGAGGTGTTAAGTGAACTTCCTAAAGAGGCACATGCCAGCAGAATGTTGTCTCTGGATAAAACCAAAGAGGTAACCGAACTACAGGAATGGTTAGGAGCAAAGGAAGGTGTGCTTTCCTGGAAGTTGGATGGTTTAACTATTGTATTAACTTATACACAGGGAAAACTGGCAAAAGCAGTTACCAGAGGGAATGGTGAAGTTGGGGAAGTAATTACTAATAATGCGAAGGTTTTTTGTAATATACCTCTGGAAATTCCCTATATGGGTGAGTTGGTTCTTCGGGGAGAAGCGGTTATCACTTATTCAGAATTTGAAAGAATTAATGAGGAAATTTCAGATGCAGAAGCAAAATATAAGAATCCAAGAAATCTATGTAGTGGATCGGTAAGACAGTTGAATAATAAAATTACTGCCCAAAGAAATGTACATTTCTTTGCCTTTTCTCTAGTTAGTTGTCAAGGAGAGGTGATACCAGATTTTAAAAACTCCAGAGAACAGCAAATGCTATGGCTGGAAGAACAGGGATTTGATGTGGTGGAAAGAAAAAAAGTAAATCGGGATAATATAGCAGAAATTGTCACTTGGTTTAGCCAGCAAATTGAAAAGAATGATTTTCCGTCGGACGGGCTGGTATTAATATTAGATGATATTGCATACGGTCAAAGTTTGGGAACCACTTCTAAGTTTCCAAGAGACTCTATTGCATTTAAGTGGCAAGATGAAACCGCAGAAACAAAATTGCTTGAGATAGAATGGAGTGCTTCCAGAACAGGTTTGATTAATCCAGTTGCAATTTTTGAACCAGTAGAATTAGAAGGCACTACAGTGAGCAGAGCCAGTCTGCATAACATAAGCATTATGGAAGGAATGGAACTTGGAATTGGAGATACCATAACAATTTATAAGGCGAATATGATTATTCCACAGATTGCAGAAAATCTGACAAGAAGTGGAAATATGAAATATCCCTCAAACTGTCCAGTTTGTAATGAAAAAACAAAAATAAAGCAGGAAAATGATGTAAAAGTGCTTATGTGTGACAATCCACAATGCTCTGCCAAACAAATTAAATCATTTGTACATTTTATGAGTAGAGATGCTATGAACATGGAAGGCTTATCCGAAGCAACAATCGAAAAAATGGTTGGAAAAGGTTTTATTCGGAGTTTAGCAGATTTGTTTCATCTTGACCGATACCAGGAAGAAATTATTTCTATGGAAGGTTTTGGGGAAAGGTCTTTTGAGAAGATGTTGGCATCTATTGAAAAAGCAAGGAAGGTAAATTTGCCACAGTTTATATATAGTCTTGGAATTGCAAATGTGGGATTATCTAATGCAAAATTAATTTGTAAGGCATACCAGAATGATTTAGATGCTATTATGAAAGCGGATTATGATACGCTTGTGGAAATAGATAGAATTGGACCGGTTATTGCAAAAGCATTTCAGAAGTTTATGCAGGATGAAGAGAAAAAGAAAATGATAGAAGATTTGCGTAAAGAAATAGAATTTCAGATTGACACAGAAGAGGTGGGCGAACAATCTATGGAAAGCCTACAGTTTGTGATAACTGGTTCTGTGGAGCAGTTTGCAAATCGAAAAGAATTAAAGGAACATATTGAAGCAAGAGGTGGTAAGGTAACAGGTTCTGTTACTTCTAAGACAAATTATTTGATAAATAATGATAATTTGTCAAATTCTACAAAAAACAAGAAGGCAAAGGAACTTGGAATCTCTATTATTACAGAACAAGAATTTTTAGATATGTTCGGTTGATTTTTCCAATCTAACATGGTATATTTTATATAATGGATTGAGATTATTTGGAGTTTTAAGCATGATTAAGTCTTTATGTGAGGCGGACACTTACAAAACACCCATGCCTTGTGGACTGTGGCATCACCATAAATATATTGGCATGAGTGTTTCGTAAACCAGGATGCACACAGGTGCATATAAATTTTTTAGAGAGCGGGCTATATCTTAATATCAATTGCAAAAGAGTGGTGAGTAAAATGCCTATTAAGGTACAAAGTAATTTGCCGGCAAGGAAAGTGTTAGAGAACGAGAATATTTTTACCATGGACGAGAAACGTGCAATTCAACAGGATATCCGGCCATTGGAAATAGCAATATTGAATTTAATGCCACTAAAAGAAGCAACAGAAGTTCAATTATTGAGGAGTTTATCAAATACGCCTTTGCAGGTTGATGTAACATTTTTGACAACTGCCAGTTATGTGGGGAAAAATACAGCAGCAAGTCATCTGGACAAGTTTTATCTGACTTATGAGGAGATAAAAGATAAGAAATTTGATGGATTGATGATTACTGGAGCACCAGTGGAACTTATGGAGTTTGAGGAAGTAACTTATTGGGATGAATTAACAAAGATTATGGAATGGTCTAAGTATAATATTACTTCGACTATGCATATATGTTGGGGAGCACAGGCGGGGTTGTATTATCACTATGGGATTCAGAAGAAGATTTTAGATAAAAAAGTATCTGGAATATTCAATCATAAAGTGAACAATAGAAAGAATCCGTTAGTCCGAGGATTTGATGATTGTTTTCTTGCACCTCATTCCAGATATACAGAGGTGCCTATAGAACTCATCCGTCAGCAGAAGGATTTGGTGGTTCTTGCTGAATCAGAGGAAGTAGGGGCATTTCTTGTAATGGAAAAAACAGGAAAGCAAATATTTATATTGGGGCATCCGGAATATGACAGAGTTACGTTGGATGAAGAGTATAAAAGAGATAGAAGAAAAGGATTAGATATTGCAATGCCAAAAAATTATTATCCAGAAGACAATCCGGAGAATAAACCTATTTTAACTTGGCGTGCTCATGCAAATGCTATATATACCAACTGGCTCAATTATTTTGTGTATCAGGTTACACCTTATAATTTGCGATAGCAGCGGTCTGCAATATAGGACGTGAATAATTGAGGGATTAATAAAAAAGAATTGTAACTATTCAGGTAGAAACACGCATTTACTGCGTGTTTCGTAAGAAAAAGTAAATTATGTAATGTTTAAGCCCTTTCGCCGAAGGCGAATTATTATGGGCTTAAATGTAACTGTTCATGGTTCTGAACAGTTACAAAGAATTATATAGGAGTTAAAGGGGATTTGGAAAAATCATATAATGACGTATTTACTAGGAGGAGGGATAGTAATGTTTCGTTTTGAGAAGAACCAAAGTTTAGACTTTCTGGATTTATTGGAAAAGTATCAGGATGTAACCATAACGGTTGGTGGAATCGCATTAATTATTGTGCTGATTACCATATTTATTGGTTTACGAAGAAAGATGAAAAAGCAGGAAAAGATTTTACAAAATGCCAGAATCCAAGAGGAGAAATATCGGATTTTAGCAGAAATTTCTAATGATATTTTATTTGAGTATGATATTTTTTCTGATACTATGAATTTTTCTGATAAGTTTCTAGAAAATTTTGGAAGAAAAGGAAATATGGAACGATTTGCAGAACTTAAGGAAGAAGCGCAATTCATACATAAGGATGATGCAGTTGCTTTTGAAAATTTCTGTAAATTGTTAGGAGGCGAAAAGCAAAAGCTGGAAGTTGAGTTTCGTATGAAACGTTTATCTGGAGATTATGTGTGGTGTTATGTTTGTGGTCAGACAATTTATAATGCTACAAATGAACCTTTAAAGATTGTTGGTAAACTTTCCAACATTGATATGCAAAAAAGAGAAGTTGAGAAATTACAGTTTAAAGCTGAGATGGATGCGATGACACGAATCTACAATAAAGTAGCAACCAGAGAGCGGATTAATGCATGTATACAAAATAGCAGAAAGCAGGATAAGCACGCATTGTTAATTGTAGATATGGACAATTTTAAAAAGATTAATGATACTTTTGGTCATCTAAAAGGTGATGAGGTGTTAAAAGAAGGTGTGGAGCATCTCAAGAATATGTTCCGTGGAGATGATATCATTGGACGAATTGGAGGAGATGAATTCGTTGTTTTTATGAGCAATGTAACTTCCAGAGAGGATATTGTAAATAAAGCAAAAAGCATAGGAAAAGCATTTTTAAAAACCCATAGCCAGGATGGCGTTGATGTTACTGTATCTGCCAGTATAGGAATTTCTATTTATCCAATGGATGGCGGGGATTATGAAGAACTGCTTGACAAGTCAGATAAGGCATTGTATGAAGTAAAGAAAAATGGTAAGAATGGATTCTGTTTTTATCATGAAGGAAAAGAAGAGTAGTATTGCAGAAAAGTGAGTATTCAAAAAGGATGAATACTCACTTTTATAATGCCCAATTCTGTTTTTGTTATACACCTTCATAACTGTTCAGAACCATAAACATGTGCAAATGTGCTTAAACTATTAGGAAAAGTTATAATATTTTTTGTAATTTTAATGATATTCCATAAAGGCAACCATAAAGGGTGCAGCATATTCCTAGAAGGAAAATAGAAGAAAAAGCAATCTGGGTGTGAAAAAACTGCCAAATCTTTAAAATAAAAAATCCCCAAAATACTAAGAAGAAAATAGGTTTTACCAGCCAATTGTAGCTATCAAAGGAAAAATACAGGATTTTTTTTACGTAATAAAGGTTTAGTAAAGTTGATACAAATTGACTGACTAAGAGTGCAATAAAATATCCAACAATTCCTTTGGATGGGATGAGAATTACCAGTAAAAGAACCCGCAGAAACAAACTAACAACAGTAGTAATAAAAGTAGTAGAGATACGTCCAACACCATTTAATATACTTGATAGTGTAGTACCAACATATAAAAGAGGGCAAAGCCAGGAAAGGTTTCTAAGAAAGGTTCCTGATAATTCATTATGGAAAAATAAATAGCCCAGTTCATTGCCAAATAATAAAAAAACAAATGTACAAAATAAACCAATTAACAAGCTATATTTTATAGTATTTTCGGTTATGCTTTTAATATAGCTGTTTTGTTTTGATGCTTTTGCTTCGGATATGGAGGGAAGCAATAACACAGACAAAGAGTTAGTAATAGTGGAAGGAAACATAAGTAAAGACATAGACATGCCTGTCAATACCCCATAAATACAAAGAGATTCTTTGGTGGTCAATCCTGATAGTTTTAACATATTTGGAATTAATATGGATTCCACGCTATGCAGAATACTTACAATAAGATGGGTTGTGGTAAGAGGGAGTGCAAATAATAATATTTTTTTATATAAGTGTTTCTGGCTGTCAGAATTTTGTTTTGTGTCTATTTTGCAAAATAGAAGAGAACATAAGTTGTATAAAGCAGAAATAGCTTCTCCAATTACCATAGCAAGAACAGCAAATTCACAGGAAAGATTATGTGCATTTGGCAGATAGAGCAATATTATAAGATAACTAAAGGCAATTCTTCCAATTTGTTCTAATAATTGTGTAACAGCAGGAACACTGGTTTTTTTTAGACCATAATAAAAGCCGTTGATACAGGATGTGATGGAACAAAAAGGAAATACGAGAGCTAAAAGTTTAAGGGAATTTTCACATCTAGGTTCTTTAATTATAACATTAGCAAAAAATTCAGAGTTTGTGTACAACAGTGTAGAACATAAGAAAGCAAGGAGCAGGGACAGAAACACACCTTTTGTTAATATTTTTTTATTTGGATGTTCTGCCACAAGTTTTGAAATAGCAGTTTGAATACCACCAGCATAAAAAGTAAAGAAGAGACCATAAATTGGGAAAATTAGCTGGTAAATTCCTAGATTTTCGGAACCAAGGATATTAGAAAGATAAATTTTATAAAAAAAACCTAATATTCTGGTTAAAAAGCCGGCAAGAGTAAGGATGAAAGTTCCTTTGATTAAGGTGGATTTTATCATGTGAATCCTCCGTGTAATATAATTGAGGTTAATAAATTGTATTCAAAGAATAAAAATCCATGCAAAAGAAATTTGACTAATAATTCAGACATGCAAAATGTGAGCAGTAACAGTTCAGGTAGGTCTGCACACTTCGTTGTGCAGACCGTAAAAAAGACTAAAACAGGATTGGAATTGGCAATTTACATGCGAAGCTTGCAGGGTTCCGTAACAGGTCAGCCCTCCGGCTGAACTGTTACTGTGAGCAAGTTGCATGGGTGAGTTGTGTTACTGTTCAACCTACAGTGCAAACAGTAACCGAAATATTTCTTGGGAAATCCTTGACAGTAGAGGTAAGAAGTGTTAATATAGTTGCGAAGGATAACCTACTAAATCAGTCGGAATTAAAGCCAAAGATAGAGGGAGTGTTTGGAATGATGCTTTCAACAAAAGGGAAATACGGTCTGCGAGCTGTTTTGGATTTGGCTTTGCACAATGACGAATCTGTAGTTTCATTAAGTGCTATAGCTGAGAGACAGGATATTTCCATTAGCTATTTGGAACAGTTGATTGCAAAGCTTAAGAAGGCAGGAATTGTAAATAGCATTCGTGGAGCCCAGGGAGGATATATTCTTTCTAAACCTGCATCCGAGATTTCTGTTGGAGAGATTTTACGGGCATTGGAAGGTAATTTGGATCCTATTAAGTGTAGTGAATTATCTGGTGAAAAAGGTTGCAGTGGAGCAGATTCCTGTGTCACAAAATTTGTTTGGAAACGTATTAGTGATAGTATAAACGATACAGTAAATAAGATGATGCTTTCTGAACTTGTGGAAGAAAGCAGGCGAATTGATGATAAGAAGAACAAATAAAATATTAACGAACAATAAGTTTAGGAGATGAAAAAGATGGCAAAAACAATTTATTTAGATAATGCAGCTACTACGCCAGTGAAACCAGAAGTATTAGAATCTATGCTGCCATATTTTACAGAGAAATTTGGAAATCCTTCTGCGGTATATAACTTTGCAGCCGAGAACAAAAATGTGGTTACCCAAGCAAGAGAAACAATTGCCAAAGCCCTTGGAACCAACACTCAGGATATTTATTTTACTGCAGGAGGTTCTGAGTCTGATAACTGGGCACTTAAGGCAACAGCAGAAGCTTATAAGGATAAAGGCAATCATATCATAACTACAAAAATAGAACATCATGCAATTTTGCATACTTGTGAATATTTAGAGCAGAATGGCTTTGAAGTAACCTATTTGGATGTGGATGAGCAGGGAATTGTAAAATTAGAAGAATTAAAGAAAGCAATTCGCCCATCAACAATTTTAATTTCTATTATGTTTGCCAACAATGAGATAGGAACAATCCAGCCAATAAAAGAAATTGGAGAAATTGCCAAAGAACATAATATTTTGTTCCATACAGATGCTGTACAGGCTTTTGGGCATTTGGATATTAAAGTGGATGAATATCACATAGATATGTTAAGTGCCAGTGGTCACAAGTTAAATGGACCAAAAGGAATTGGTTTTTTATATATCCGAAAGGGATTAAAACTTCGTTCCTTTGTGCATGGTGGAGCACAGGAGAGAAAAAGAAGAGCAGGAACAGAAAATGTACCAGGGATTGTTGGATTAGCTAAGGCAGTAGAAATTTCTATAAATACCATGGAAGAAAGAGTGAAGAAGGAAAAATCTCTTAGAGATAAATTAATTGACAGAGTACTTGCAGAGATTCCATATACAAGATTAAATGGAGACAGAAAGAAAAGATTGCCTAATAATGCGAATTTTAGCTTTCAGTTTATTGAAGGAGAATCTTTACTCATTATGTTAGATATGAAAGGAATTTGTGGTTCCAGTGGATCTGCATGTACTTCTGGCTCTTTAGATCCTTCCCATGTACTTCTTGCCATTGGACTTCCTCATGAGATTGCCCACGGTTCTTTGCGTTTGACATTAAGTGATGAAACCACAGAAGAGGATATAGATTATGTAGTAGATACTGTTAAAGAAATTGTAGAGAAGCTTCGTTCTATGTCTCCTTTGTATGAAGATTTTGTTAAACAAAATGTATAAAAAAGTTACTATTCACGGTTGTATATTCTTCTGTATGGCAATAAATAGTAATATATGAAGCAAATAAGGAATAAGAAAGAAAGTGATGGAATAGTAACAGAGCAGGTAGGTCTGCACATTTACTGTGCTGACTGTAAGAAATAGTATAACAAGAATAGAGAATTGGGCAATTTATAATACGATGCTTGCCCAATTTTGTAACAGTTAAGCCTATGGGCTGAACTGTTACATAGAATATACATTTATAAGAATTAGGAGGAGAAATACCATGTATAGTGAAAAAGTAATGGATCATTTTACAAACCCTAGAAATGTTGGGGAGATAGAAGATGCCAGTGGAGTAGGAACAGTGGGAAATGCAAAATGTGGAGACATTATGCGGATTTATCTGGACATTGATGAAGATGGCATTATTCGTGATTGTAAGTTTAAAACTTTTGGGTGTGGAGCAGCAGTAGCAACCAGCAGTATGGCAACAGAATTGGTTATGGGAAAGACCGTTCAGGAAGCCCTGCAGGTTACCAATAAAGCAGTAATGGAGGCATTGGATGGTCTTCCACCTGTAAAGGTACATTGTTCACTTCTTGCAGAAGAAGCCATTCATGCCGCATTATGGGACTATGCTGAGAAAAATGGAATTGTGATTGAAGGATTAAAGAAGCCTAAGAATGATATTCACGAAGATGAAGAAGATGGAGAAGAATATTAAATATGGAAAACAATAAGAAAAAAGTTGTTGTTGGAATGTCTGGTGGTGTAGATTCTTCAGTAACAGCTTATCTTCTAAAAAAAGCCGGATATGATGTAATAGGGGTAACAATGCAAATCTGGCAGGAAGAGCCAGAATGTACATTAGAAGAAAATGGAGGCTGTTGTGGATTAAGTGCAGTAGAGGATGCCCGAAGAGTAGCAGCTTCCATAGAAATACCATATTATGTAATGAATTTCCGTAAGGAATTTAAAGAGCAGGTTATGGATTATTTCTTAGAGGAATACTTAAAAGGCAGAACTCCGAATCCATGTATCGCCTGTAACCGTTATGTGAAATGGGATGCTCTTTTACGCCGCTCTATGGAAATTGGAGCAGATTATATTGCGACTGGGCATTATGCCAGAGTGGTAAAACTGCCAAATGGGCGGTATACATTAAAAAAATCTGCAACAGAAGCCAAAGACCAGACCTATGCACTTTATAATCTTACACAAGCCCAGCTTTCTCATACCCTTATGCCAGTAGGGAAATATAGTAAGGAAGAGATCCGCCAGATTGCAGAGGATATCGGATTGGCAGTAGCGAATAAACCGGATAGCCAGGATATCTGCTTTATTCCTGACAATGATTATACAAAGTTTATTCATGAGAATACGAATGTAGAGATTCCAGAAGGTAATTTTGTGGATTTGGAAGGAAATATTCTTGGAACGCATAGAGGTATTACAAATTATACAGTAGGGCAGAGAAAAGGTCTTAATCTTGCAATGGGGAAACCGGTTTTTGTAGTAGAGATTCGTCCTGAAACAAACGAAGTAGTGATTGGTGATAATCAAGATGTATTCGCACCACGTTTATATGCAAATAAGCTTAACTTTATGGGAATTTCTGATTTGGCAGGAGATATGGTAGTGGATGCTAAGATCCGCTATAGCCATAAGGGAGCTAAAGCAACAATTCGCAAAATGGAGGATGACCTATTAGAATGTGTATTTGAAGAACCACAGCGGGCTATTACACCAGGACAAGCAGTTGTCTTTTATAAAGATGATTATGTAGTTGGTGGTGGAAGCATTATTGGAAAAAAATTACTATAAAGGTATTATTGAAAATTTATAATCCAAAGTTAAGAGGGATTTTATGATTATAGAAGGAAATCAAAAAGAACTAGATGCAATGGAGCAGTTTCATAAGGGAAACCGACAGGAAGGTCTGAGGTTGCAAGAAGAATTTGCTGCTGCCTTTCGTGAAGAGTACAAAGATAAAGACCATTGTCCATGTAAAAAAGCATGCCGTTATCATGGGAATTGCAAAGAATGTGTTGCTATACATAGGGCACATCAAGAACATGTGCCAAACTGTATGAGACCAATAATTAACAAAAAAATAAAACTATTATCTGAATTAACGGAACATACTATTGCTAATGAGATTGAACCACCTAATGAAATATTAAGATCTGAATCAGCAGAATGACAGCCTGAAGCGAATGATGAATCTTAAAAAAGTAAATCACAATATTAAATATGTTGTTAAAGAATTGACACATTACATGAAGGTTCAATATTTAAGGTTATTGAGAGTGTAGAAAACCATAATAAAAATCTCCATCAGAGGTAGGAATAATTACCCTGATGGAGATTTTAGTTTTGTAGTCTTTTGGTTTACATGTCGTTTGTCAAATTTTGGCTTGCAGTAGAAAGCATCAATTTGATACGATTTAATTGATTCACTTCGCTGGCACCGGGATCATAATCCACTGCCACAATATTAGCATCTGGAAATGCCAGACGAAGACTTTTAATAACACCTTTTCCAACTACATGGTTAGGCAGACAGCCAAAAGGCTGGGCACAAACAATATTTGGTACACCGGAATGAATCAGTTCCACCATTTCCCCTGTTAAAAACCAACCTTCACCAGTCTGATTACCAAGCGAAACAAAAGGTTCTGCATAGCCTCCTAAAGTCTTAATGCTTTCTGGTGGCTGGAAACGTTTGCTATTCTTTAAGGCACGTTTTGCATGTCTTCGATAGAATTCAATTACTTTGATTGCTATATTGTTATAAAAAGCAGTCTTTTTACTCTTTCCAAATAATGTAACTTCATAATTGCAACTGTAACAGCAATATAGGAAGAAATCAATTAAATCAGGACATACAGCTTCTGCACCTTCTTCCTCTAAAAGTTCAACTAACTGGTTATTTGCAGTAGGAAGGAATTTAACTAAAATTTCACCTACAATACCTACCTTCGGTTTGCTGATATCAAGAAGAGGAAGGTTGTCAAAATCATTTACCATGTTATTAATGTTCTTTTTGAAGTTCTTGCCCTTCCGGACATCTTCTATACATTTTGCTTCCCATTTTTTAAATAAGGCATTAGCAGAGCCAGGTTCTGATTCGTATGGGCGTGTTTTGTATAAAAGACGCATAAACAAATCTCCGTAAACCAATGCCTGCAGAACACGGTTAATCATTGGAAGAGTGTAAGTAAATCCCGGATTTGTTTCTACACCAGCACTAAGGGAAATTACTGGAATATGTCCGTAGCCCGCTTTTTCCAAAGCACGGCGGATAAAACCAATATAATTTGTTGCACGGCATCCTCCACCAGTCTGGGTAATGGCAAGGGCTACTTTGTCTAAGTCGTATTTGCCGGAGTCCAAAGCTTCCATAAATTGACCCACCACTAAAAGAGAAGGATAGCAGGCATCATTATTTACATATTTCAACCCATAGTCTACACAAGATTTATTACTTGGCAATAATTCTATGTTGTAACCACAAGATTGGATTGCAGCAACTAATACATTAAAGTGAATAGGTGACATTTGAGGAGCCAGGATGGTATAGTTTTTACGCATTTCCTCAGAAAATACTACTCTATGGTGAGCGGCATCCTCCACCTTACATGCAATATGTTTGTGTTCTCTGTCCTTAATAGCAGAAAGAAGAGAACGGATACGAATACGGGCAGCACCCAAGTTGTTTACTTCGTCAATTTTAAGTACAGTGTAAATTTTACCAGATTTTGTCAAAATGTCATTTACCTGATCCGTAGTAACCGCATCCAGACCACAGCCAAAAGAGTTTAACTGAATCAGATTCAAATTTGGCTTTGTACGTACATAGGAGGCTGCTGCATATAAACGGGAATGGTATACCCATTGATCCATAACAATCGTTGGACGGTCAACTTTTCCTAAATGAGCAATACTATCTTCCGTTAATACTGCCACATCAAAAGAAGTTATCAATTCTGGAATTCCATGGTTAATTTCCGAATCACAGTGGTATGGTCTTCCAGCTAAAACAATTCCCTGTTTTCCAGTTTCATCCAGATATTTTAAAACTTCTTCCCCTTTCTTTTGGATATCCCTCTGGGCATTCATAAGTTCCGTCCATGCTGCATGAACTGCCTGTTTTGTTTCATATTCTGGAATATCATTTTCTTCACGAAAAATAGTAGAAAGGCGTTGGCAAATAATCTCTTCACTTTCAAAAGATAAAAATGGATTCTGGAAAATAATATCTTTATCCTGTAATTCTTCCATGTTATTTTTTATGTTTTCGCCATAGGAAGTAACGATTGGACAGTTGTAATGATTTCCAGCATCCTCCTGTTCTTTTCGTTCATAAAATATACATGGATAGAAAATGTAGTCAATACCTTGTTTTACCAGCCACATTACATGGCCATGTGCTAATTTGGCAGGATAACATTCTGATTCACTAGGAATAGATTCGATACCAAGTTCATATACTTTACGGTTGGATTCTGGTGATAACACTACTTTGTAACCGAGGTTTGTAAAGAAAGTATGCCAAAATGGGAAATTCTCATACATGTTAAGTACCCTTGGAATACCTACAATACCACGATAAGCATGTTCTTCATCCAATGATTCATAATGATGGAACAGACGTTTGGTTTTGTAAGCAAATAGGTTTGGTACACTATCTGCTTTTTTTGCTTTACCAAGTCCACGTTCACAACGGTTACCAGAAATAAACTGGCGGCCTCCTGAGAACTTATTAATCGTTAAAAGACAGTTGTTGGTACAGCCCTTACATCTGGTCATAGAACTATCAAACTTAAGGGAAGTAATTTTTTCGATTGGAAGAGTTGTTGTTTCTTGCGTTCCATCATAATGTTCCCTGGCAATCAAAGCAGCACCAAATGCTCCCATAATACCAGAAATATTTGGTCTGACTGCTTCACAGCCGGAGATGATTTCAAAACTTCGGAGAACTGCATCGTTGTAAAAGGTTCCGCCCTGCACTACAATTTTCTTACCAAGGTCTTTTGGGTCTGTAATTTTAATAACCTTTAACAAAGCATTCTTAATCACAGAATAAGCAAGACCAGCAGAAATATCATCAACACCAGCACCTTCTTTTTGTGCCTGTTTTACTTTCGAGTTCATAAATACGGTACATCTGGAACCAAGATCTATAGGATTTCTGGCAAAAAGTGCAACTTTAGCAAAATCAGCTACTTCATAATTAAGTGATTTTGCAAAAGTTTCAATAAAAGAACCGCAGCCGGAAGAGCAGGCTTCATTGAGCTGTACGCTGTCAATGGTTTCGTTCTTTATTTTCATACATTTCATATCCTGGCCACCAATGTCTAAGATACAGTCTACCTCTGGTTCAAAGAATGATGCAGCATAATAGTGGGCGATGGTTTCGACTTCACCTTCATCCAAAAGAAAAGCAGATTTCACTAAAGCCTCACCATATCCAGTGGAGCAGGAGCGTACAATGCGGGCACTATCTGGCAGCAGTCCGTAGATTTCTTTTAAAGCCTTAATGGTAGTTTTTAAAAGACTTCCATTGTTGTTACTGTAAAAGGAGTATAGTAAATCACCATTTTCAGCAACCAATGCCACTTTGGTTGTTGTAGATCCAGCATCAATACCAAGGAAACAATCACCTTCATAGTTATGAATATCTCCAGCAACAACCTTGTGACGGGAGTGTCTTTCTAAAAAGGCATCATAAGCCGCCTGATCTTCAAAAAGAGGATCCATACGGGTTACTTCAAACTCCATGGTAATGCCACCTTTTAATTTATTGCTTAATTCATTGAAAGAAGTAACCTTTTCGTATTTGGAATTAAGAGCAGAACCAACTGCCGCAAATAAGTGGGAATGGTCAGGAGCAATAATTTGTTTTGGAGTCAGTTTTAAGGTACGGATAAAAGCTTGTTTTAATTCGGTTAAAAAGTGAAGCGGACCGCCAAGAAAGGCTACATTACCACGGATTGGCTTACCACAGGCAAGACCACTTATGGTCTGGTTTACTACTGCCTGCAAAATAGAAGCAGACAAATCCTGCTTGGTAGCACCTTCATTAATCAGAGGCTGGATATCAGTCTTTGCAAATACACCACATCGTGCAGCAATTGGATAAATTGCCTTATAGTCTTTGGCATATTCATTTAAACCATCTGCATCTGTTTTCAGAAGGGTAGCCATCTGGTCGATAAAAGAACCGGTACCACCAGCACAAATACCATTCATACGTTGATCAATACCACCGGTAAAGTAGATAATCTTTGCATCCTCTCCACCAAGCTCAATCGCCACATCTGTCTGAGGGGCATAGTCTTTTAATGCAGTGGAAACTGCTACTACTTCCTGAACAAAAGGGATATCCAAATGTTTAGAAATGGTTAATCCGCCAGATCCAGTAATCATAGGAGCAAATTCTAATTCTCCAAGCTGTTCATAAGCATTATTTATGATACGGGTAAGGGTTTCCTGTATGTTTGCAAAATGTCTCTGATAGTCAGAGAAAATAATATTTTTATTGGAATCAAGAATGGCAACTTTGACAGTAGTAGAACCAATATCAATTCCCAATGTATGTTTTACATTATTCATGTTGTTTGGCAATAGCCGTTCCTCCTTTGGGGTAAAAGTCCGTATTTTTCTTTATCGAAATGTTCTATTTCTATACGGTTATGTTAATTAAGTGTAACTGTTCATAGTTCGGAATAATTACAATCAGTTTACATTATACGACAGTAAATTTTTGAAAGCAATATGAAAATATAGTAAAAAAAACATAAAAATAAGAAGAAAAATTATTAAAAAATATAACAAAAGCTGACAGAGTAACTTTTTTTCAGATAAAACATATAGTGAAGTAAAAAAATGAAGGAGCAGAAGGTATGTATTACGACGAATTTATTTGCAAAGGTAAAAAGTATCAGATTAAGGATGGAGATACATTATATAGTATTAGCAGAAGGGAAGAAGTGCCTTTGGAATGGATTTTACAAGCCAATCCGTACATTAATATATACAATTTGCAAATTGGTGATTGGATATGTATTCCAAAATCAAAACATCAAGAGGGGGGAATGCCCAAACCACCAAAACCACCTAAAAATGATATGGTGATTATTGAATATGTGATAGGGGAAGGAGATACTTTAGAAACACTTTTAGATAAATTTGATATTGATTTGGAAGATTTATTAAAATATAATGGAATGAATGCCATAACACTTCGCAAAGGAAGTGTATTAAAGTTACCAAAAGAAGTAGAAGATATGTAAGAAAGATTGCTATTTTTTGATAAAAAAGATATAATAACATAAGCAGGTCAGGGTTGCCACATTAAGAATGGTTATCAGGCATATATTAATGTGGCATTGTAACAGTTCAGCCTCCGGCTGAACTGTTACGTGGCATCCCTAATACAGGGATAATAAGGCAACCGCAGATAAGGAGAGATGCCCATGGTACAGTTACTCTATACAGATGAAAAATTATTTGAAATTGCGAAAGAGAGTTATCAAAATATGCGTAAGTTTTGTGACACTTTAGATACAGAGGGGTATTGGGAAGAACCAGAAGCTTATTTGCATCAAACTATATATGATATGTTAGACATGTATTTACAAGCTCTTTTACTAAATTTAACTATTTATTGTGGTAGATGCAGAATAGAAGAGAAACAGTTTATTATGGATTTGCCATTAAAGAATGCATTACATTGTGTAAAGGAAGGAGATTTGTCAGAAGAAACTTTGCTTTTAGCAAATCGTTTGTTAAAGAATCCACCAATTCTTTTACAGCTTTGTGGTGTGAGAGATGCAGAGAAGGACTCTTTTCTTACCAGCTATTTTATAGATGCCCTGCTTAATGTTCTGATAGCAATTTCTATGTTAAGCAAAAAACAAAGTCCTTATGCCAATAAATTTATTTCAGAGTATTACGAAAAAATAGCATATTTTCTCAATGAAGATCAAAAAAATTATGTAATAAATAACCGTTATATTTTTCTCAAATTAAGCAATGAAAAGTTTCAAAAGATAAAAGTATCTATGAAAGAATTGGAAGAAAAAAATATGCAAGAGGCAAAGGAGAAAGAAGAAAGAGAGAAAAAGAAAGCTCAGCTTGAGGCACAGAAGAAGCAAGAGGAAGAAGCGTTAGAGAGAGAAAAAGCAGAAAGAGAAAAAGCAAGAATAGAAAAAGAGAAAGCAGAGAAAGAAGAAGCACTGCGTCTTGCAAGAGAACAAATGATAGAGATTATGCGTATGGAGGAAGAGGAAAAGAAGGCAAAAGAGTTAGAAGGACAAGAAAATCAAGTAAAGACCAAGAATGAAACGAAAGAGGATTTGAAAGCAAATGATGAGGAAATTTGTCTGAAAGAAAATAAAGAAGCAGTAGAAGAAAAAGATAATAAAAATGCAGAAAAACAACAAACAAAGAAAAAAGAAAAATCCATTTTTGAGTATACGGACAAAGAATTACTAGAACTTCAGAAAATGGGAAAATTAAAAATCCAAGCTCCAAAATTTTTAGAATTTGCTAAAAAAGAAAAAGTTATACAAAAGATTGAAGAACAAAAAGTAGATGATATCCGAAGAGAAATTGATAAAATCAATCAGGCAAAAGGCTTACAAGCTTTACTAGAAGAATTAAATTCTTTAATTGGTCTGGAAGAGGTGAAAGTAGAAATTAATTCACTGATTAACTTAATTAAAGTGAGAAAAATGAGGGAAAGTTATAGTATGCCAACCATGGATATTACTTATCACATGGTATTTACTGGAAATCCGGGGACAGGAAAAACTACAGTTGCCCGTCTTGTAGCACAGATTTACAAGGAACTTGGTATTTTATCGAAAGGGCATTTGGTAGAAGTAGACCGCTCTGGACTTGTAGCAGGATATGTTGGGCAGACTGCTATGAAAGTAAAGGAAGTCATTGAAAAAGCCATGGGTGGTGTATTGTTTATTGATGAAGCATATTCTCTCACAAATAAAAATGATGCAAATGATTTTGGCAGTGAGGCAATTGATACTTTAGTTAAAATGATGGAGGATCACAGAGATAATCTGGTAGTAATTGTTGCAGGATATAAAGACGAAATGGATGAATTTTTAAAGGCAAATACTGGTCTTATCTCCAGATTTAATAAGTTTGTGAATTTTAAGGATTACACCAATGAACAGCTTATGGATATTTTGCAGATGCTTGCAGATAAATCTGGGGTTGCTATGGAAGAAGAGGCAAAGGACTGTATTCTTCATGTATTAGAAGAGATGACACCAGACAAAAAGCTATTGTTTGGAAATGGACGTGGAGTGAGAAATACTTTTGAGAACATTATGGTTAAACAAGCAAATCGTATTGTAGTTATGGACATGCCAACAGAAGAAGAATTAAAAATGATCCGAAAAGAAGATGTGACAGATGTGTTATAAGTATAATAAAACAGGCGATGCAACTATATTTTAGTTACACCGCCTGTTTTGCTACGTTTTCCCATATAGGGATAGCGTATTTATGACGTCACAAACATGCGTAGTCCGTTAGGAACTTTGAAGAGTGGTGGTTATTTACCAGCCATACGTTTTTCTTGTTCTGCAATCATTTTCTTTACCATCATACCACCAACGCTTCCGTTCTGGTAGGAAGTAAGATTACCATTATAGCCAGAGGATAAAGGAACACCTAACTCATCGGCTACCTCAAACTTAAAACGATCCATTGCTTCTTTTGCTTCAGGAACCTCAACTCGATTTCTTCCAGACATAATAACGCCTCCATTTCTTTGATTTTCTTACAAGGTATGTTTGAAAATCAAATACAGGTTGTTTGTTACAAGAATAGTATAGGCATTTTTTAAGGAATCATACAGGTAAATTTTTCTAAGTAGGCACTTGAATTTTTGCGTATTTTGAGCTATAGTATATCTGTTGTAATATATACATATACGTAACAGAAAGTGGATTTTCATAGTAAAGGAGACAGTGATATGCGTGTAATTGCAGGAAGTGCAAAGAGAATACAACTAAAAACTCCAGATGGTATGAAAACCAGACCAACTACAGACCGCATCAAAGAGACTTTATTTAATATGCTACAGTCGGAACTATGTGATTGCGATTTTTTAGATTTATTTAGCGGCAGTGGTGCTATAGGAATAGAAGCATTGAGCCGTGGTGCAAAAGAAGCAGTTTTTATAGAACAAAATGATAAGGCAATTACTTGTATCAAAGAGAATTTGCAAAACACTGGATTAAAGAAAAATGCACAGGTTTATAAGGCAGATGTATTTTCTGGATTGCGGCAGCTGGAAACAAAAAAGAATATTTTTGATATTGTTTTTATGGATCCACCATATAGACAGGAATTGGAAAAAAAGGTTCTTATGCAACTTAGTAATTCTGTAATAATAGATACAAATACGAGAATTATATTTGAGGCATCTCTTGATACAGATGTGTCATATATTGAAGATTTGGGATACGAAATAGAGAAGATAAAAAAGTACAAGACAAATATGCATGTTTTTTTACATTTATGTGATGATGTATAACAGTTCAGGTAGGTTGAACTGTTACGCATAAGGAGGATTCAAATGAGGATAGGAATATATCCGGGAAGTTTTGACCCGGTTACATTAGGTCATTTAGATATTATAAAGCGTTCTGCAAAGCTAGTGGATAAGCTTATTATTGGCGTATTGAATAATAGTAAGAAAGTACCGGTTTTTACTAATCAAGAGAGAAAAGAAATGATAGAAACCGTGGCAGCAGATATTCCAAATGTAGAAGTGGATTATTTTACCGGATTGCTAGTGGATTTTGCAAAAGAAAAGCAGGCAGATGTAATATTCCGGGGATTGAGAGCCGTATCTGATTTTGAATATGAATTACAGATTGCACAGTTAAACCGGACTCTTAGACCGGAATTAGATACGGTTTTTTTGGCAGCAAGTGTGGAACATGCATATTTAAGTTCAAGTTTAGTAAGGGAGATTGCACAGTATAGGGGAGATATTTCTTCCTTGGTACCAGAAGAGTTGATACCAATCGTAGAGAGGAAATATCAGGAAATCTTATCAAAAACATAAAGATGGTGTGAATGAGAATAGGAGTGTAGGATATGAGCACAAGCAGGATAGAAGAATTGATAGAAGATATTTATGAATTTATAGAAGATTGTAAAATGCAACCATTATCTTCGACGAAAGTGATTGTACCAAAAGACGAGTTGTATGATTTGTTAGATGAGTTGAGGATGCGTACACCAGATGAAATCAAACATTTTCGTAAAATGTTGTCAAATAAAGATGCGATTATGGCAGATGCAGAAGCAAAGGCTCAGGCGATGTTAAGAGAAGCACAGCAGCAAACAGATGCATTGGTAAATGAACATGAAATTATGCAGCAGGCATACGAACAGGCAGATGCAGTGGTACAACAGGCAATGCAGCAAGCAGAACAAATTGTAGGCTCTGCTGAACATGATGCAGAACAGATACGGCAGGGAGCAATTGGATATACTTCTGATATGCTTGCTGGACTTGAGAATATTTTAGATAAGGCTTATCAGGATAGTCGGACAAGATATGAGGATTTGCTTGGCAGTATCAAGGAAAATATAGATATTGTCCAAACAAATCATCGTGAACTTATAGGAGATGTACCAGCTCCTGCCATGGAGCCGGTAGCAGAAGAACAAGAACAGCAGAATGGTGTAAAGCATGAAGAAATGATTGATGATTATAAATTAACAGAAGACTATTAAAAATAAGCATAAAAGTATAAAGAGGAATAAAGTTTGCAAAAATTTTGTAATGCAATATTTTTTTAAGGATAATCCTGAACTGGCAATGACGCTGTGGGTCTGAAATACACCAGATATACCGCCCAAAGCTGTTGTGGACAGTGCAAGGATTATTTTTAGTTTAAAAGGAAAGTCAGAAATAGCAATCTGGTTTACTGCAGAAGTGATTTCCAAGCAGCAGATAATAAAATAACGAAAAATACCAAGCTGTTTAGGAAGAGAAAGTGCAAATTGTCCTAAAAGAGAAAAAAGGATTACATACCCGCCAATTTTGGTAATTGTCCGAAAACTGTCTGTAATACTGCAATCCAAAGCTCTTGAAATGGAAAAAGAGGATATTTTTTCATCACAAATAACAGGTGTATTTTGCATAGAGGAATTTTTTCTTTTATAGAGAAAGTAACGATATAAAAGACACACCATATAAGAGGAACATAATATCATAAAATAAAAGACATAACGATATTCTGGGATTTGCAAGCATTGACAAGTCAGATAACTGGTAATGAACATTGGGCTTGCATTATTTACGAACCCCAGCAAATATTGACCTTCTTCTTTGGTGATATCTCCCTTTTTTACTAAATCTGCACAGGCTTTTGCTCCCATAGGATAACCAGAGAGAAGACCAATTAGAATTGGGTAGCAGCCATTTTTGGAGCAGCCAAATATTTTGCAAAAGAATGGACTGATTACAGGTGTCAGGCAGGAAATAAGGTTAAGATGTAATAGGCAGGTGGATACCAATAAAAATGGAAATAAAGATGGAATTACAATTTTTATCCAAAGGAATACACCATTTCTGGCACCAAGAAAGCTGATATCTGGAAAAAGAAAAAAACATAATAACAAGGAGAAAAGAAAAAGTGATAGGTGTTTTTTGGTAAACATAGGAACCTCTATTTTCGTATGTTACCATATCGTATGATACATTTTGAAAATTTATGTAATTATTCAGGTAGAAACACGCATTTACTGCGTGTTTCGTAAGAAAAAGTAAAACTTAAGAGGTTGCGGGAGAATAGAAAAAATAATATAATGAAGTTATTAGAAAATGATATGTTAACTATTCAGAACCTGCAAAAGTGATATACAAATTGCATAAATAAATTTATTTA
>CAMWUK010000065.1 GCA_947177415.1 uncultured Clostridiaceae bacterium | reverse complement strand
ACGTTCTTGGCACATAGCTTGACAGCAAGTGTCAAGCTTGTGAGTGAACAGTAACTTTTATTTATCTTTTTTGTCATCTAGAAGCTGTACATCCAGACGATCATACGGAATAGAAACATTATTCTCATCAAATATAATCTTAATCTGCTCCTGTAAATCCCACTTTACTGTCCAGTAATTCTCTGTGGCAGTCCATACACGAACCCCCATAGAAATAGCACTGGAATCAAAATCATGGACAAACACCTGAATATTTTCATCCTTTAACACCAATTCATGATTGCTTGCTGTCTTCAAAAGAATCTCTTTTACACGACGAATATCTTCATCATAATCAATTCCAACGACCAAATCCACCCGGCGTTTTGGTTCTTTTGTTACATTAACAATCTCTGTGTTAGAAAGGCTTCCATTAGGGACTACTATACTTTTGTTATCTGAAGTACAAAGAGTTGTATATACAATGTCAATCTTCGTTACTACACCTTCTGAACCAAGTGCACAGATATAGTCTCCCACACGAAATGGTTTCATAAGAAGAATTAGAACACCACCTGCAAAATTTGCCAAACTTCCCTGCAAAGCGAGACCAACTGCAAGCCCGGCAGAACCAAGTGCTGCAACAATTGGTCCTGTACTAAAGTTTAAGTATCCTGCCACAATAAATATCAGTACAATCATTCCAACTATACGGATAAAAGAACACAAAAAATGACTTGTTCCTTCTTCTAAATTTGCTTTTTCTAAGGATTTTTTTATTACCTTTACAAAATGTTTTATAATTTTTTTTCCTATTAAAAAAATCAGCAAAGCTATAATTAGCTTAATTCCAATAGGCAGAATAGTTTCTTGACAAAATTTCCACATCCATTCCAAAAATTTTTCAGCCCAATTTGCTACATCTTCTACAGACTCTACATCTCCAATTGGTGGTACTGTTTCTTCTGGTAGTATCTCCTTAAGCCCTTCTGGTAAAACATGCATCTTATCTAATATACACATGCTCTTATACATCTGTCCGTTCCTCTTTTCTGTAATTAAATATTACTTTATTCACTTTTTTCTTTTTTTGCAGTTTTTCTAGTAGTCTTTTTGGTTTCTGTCTTACTTTTTCTTCCTTGCTTTTTTTCAGCCTGTTCAGTTTCTGTCATTTTTTCTTTAACTTTCTCAACTTTCTCTTCTTTTGCAGGTTCTTCCTTTTTTTCCTCAGTTATATTTACTTTTATGTCTTCTTTCCCTGTCTTCGTAACTTTCTCTGATTTTGTCTCCTCCTTCTTTTCTTTTTGAGTTACTGCTTTCTTTTGTTTCACGTCTGTTTCTGTTTTTGGCTCTTTCTTCTCCGTTGCAATCGTTTGTTCCTTTTCTGGTTCTTTCTTTGGTTCTACAACTGCTTCTTCTTTTGTTGGTTCCTTTTCCGGTTCTACAGACACTTCCTCTTTTGCTGGTTCCTTTTCCGGTTCTACAGATACTTCCTCTTTTGCTGGTTCCTTTTTTAGTTCCACAATTGCTTCTTCCTTATTTTTCACTACTGCTTCTGCTTTGTCAGGTTCTTTATCTGCTTTTTCCTCTGTTTCTACAGTATTCTCTGCCTTTTTCTTAGTTATCTTCTTCGTTTCCTCTGCTTTTAGAACCTTATCTTCAGCCGCTTTTTCTTTCTGTACAGCAGCCTCCTTATTATTTTTCTTTTCTTCTGCTGCCTTTAAACTAACTTTTTTTGCCTTTGTTTTACGAGTTTCCTGCTTTGCAGCAACCTTCTTTTCTGTTTTCTTTTTCTCCTCAGGAATACACTGGAATACAGCAATTCCTAATGGAGGCACGGTAATACGAATAGACTGTTCTCTTTCGTCCCATTCTTCTGCTTTAGATGGTTTTACACGAGGATTGGTATTACCACTTCCCCCAAAGGTTTCTTTGTCACTATTTAATATTTCTTTGTATTTACCCTTAAATGGTACACCAATCTGGAAATCTTCATAAACCACTGGTGTAAAATTACATACCACCAAAATAGTATCTTCGTCTTTGCCATTCTTACGCATAAAGGATACCACACTTCTCTCAGAATCCATGCAGTTAATCCACTCAAACCCAATTGGATCAGAATCTTTCTGATATAAAGCCGGATTATCCAGATACATCTTATTCAATGCTTTTACAAAATCCTGTAATTTCTTATGGGATTCATATTGTTCCGGTAAATCCCATTGGAGACTTTCCTTTTCATTCCACTCATCAAATTGAGCAAAATCCTGCCCCATAAACAATAATTTCTTACCAGGATGTGTCATCATATAGCCATAAGCCACACGCAGATTAGCAAACTTCTGGTCATAATCCCCATACATCTTCTGAATCATAGATCCTTTGCCATGGGTCACCTCATCATGAGACATCACCAATATAAAATCTTCTGTATACTGATAAATCATACTGAAAGTCAATGCATTGTGATTTCCTTTTCTAAATAATGGATCTAATCGCATATAATCCAAGAAATCATTCATCCAACCCATATTCCATTTGTAGGTAAACCCAAGACTCTCCTCACCAATTTCACCAGTCACATGAGGCCATGCAGTGGATTCCTCTGCAATCATCATAACCCCTTTATGCTTCTTATTCATAACCTCATTGATATGGCGTAGTAACTGCACAACCTCTAAGTTCTCATTGCCTCCATAAATATTAGAAACCCATTCTCCATCTTTTCTTCCATAATCCAAATACAACATAGACGCCACTGCATCCATCCGGATACCATCTGCATGGTATTTATCTGCCCAGAATAAAGCATTTGCCAGCAAAAAGTTATCCACTTGTGGCTTTCCAAAATCAAAAATCAAAGTTCCCCAATCCGGGTGCTGTCCACGTCTTGGATCTGGATTCTCAAACAAACAGGTTCCATCAAAATTTGCAAGTCCAAAAGTATCTTTTGGAAAATGTGCAGGTACCCAGTCGATAATTACTCCAATTCCCTCTTTATGCATGTAATCCATAAAATACATTAAGTCTTGTGGTGAACCATATCTGGCCGTTGCTGCATAATAACCAGTTACCTGATACCCCCAGGATTCATCTAATGGATGTTCCATAACCGGCATCAGCTCAATATGTGTATAATTCATCTTTTTAACATACTTTGCCACCATAGGTGCCAACTCACGATAATTGTAAAATCCATCTGGATCTTCTTCTGTAATTTCTTTCTTTTTCCAAGATCCTAAATGTAATTCATAAATAGACATTGGTTCTTCTTTTACATTCTTTTTTGCTCTCGCTTTTATCCATGCATCATCTTTCCACTGATAACTATCCATATCTGCCACGATACAAGCATTATCCGGTCTTAACTGGCTTGCATTGGCATACGGGTCAACCTTTAAGAAAGAAATATCTCCACGAAGCTTGATTTCATACTTATACATAGCACCAGCTTCTACTCCTGGAATAAAAATCTCAAAAATACCAGATTCTGGCATTCTTCTCATCTGGTGTACTCTTCCGTCCCATTCATTGAAAGAACCTACTACGCTTACACGCATGGCATTTGGTGCCCATACGGCAAAAGATGTTCCTTTCACACCATTTATTTCTGTAATATGTGCTCCCAATTTATCATAAATATCATAATGAATCCCACTTAAAAATCTAGTTTCATCTACCGCATCAATAATAGAATCAAATGCATAAGGATCATACTGCTCATATTCCTCCCCATTTTTATTTTTAATTACATAAGTATACTTAGGAATACGTTTTCCTTTGATAATTGTAGCAAAGAATCCAGTCTCATCTTCCAAAAACATCTCTTCTTTTTTTCCAGTACGCACATTCTTTACCCATACCTGCTCTGCATGAGGCAAATATGTCTGTATTAAAATTCCCTCTTCTATTACATGAGGTCCTAAAATACGATGGGGGTTATCTTCTTCTGAATACACAATCCCTTCTATATCTATCCAATCCATCGCCTCATATACCATTTCTTCTAGTGTCATCATAATCATTCATACCTCCCTGATAATCTTTTTCCTTATTATCTATAACTATATCCTATATCCGTTTTATTATAGCATTTTTTTTCCATTATTACAAATATAACCTATAGTAATACCATAAGAACCTTTTTTCTTTTTTATCTTGCATTTGTATATACTTTCTGATAAAGTGCAACTATATTTATTACAGACGAGGAGGACTTAAATCATGAAACAGACTGCTTTAAAAAAGGAGCTATTTCAAATAACTTGGCCAATCTTTGTAGAAAGCGTATTGTTTATGTTAATCGGCATTATAGATGTTGCTATGTTAAGCCACTATAATAATAATGCATCTGGTGCTATTGGCATTGTAAACACCCTAATAAATATGTTTAATATTTTCTTCTCCATAATCACTGCAGGAACTTCTATTATCTGTGTCCAATACATTGGTGCAGGAAAGGAAAAATTAGAGAACCAAAAACTTATAGGTGCTTCATTAGTTTTTAATACCTTAATAGGTATTTTATTTAGTGTCCTAATTTTTTTCTTTCACACACCTCTGTTAAGTTTTATGAATACAGGCGAAGAATTCTGGGATTACAGCCAGACATATCTTATTCTGGTAGGCAGTACACTTTTTCTTCAGGCAATTATGAACACTTTTACTGCAGCCCTTCGTGCATACAGCCATACAAAACTCTGTATGTATGTAACGATTATCGTAAACTGTCTAAATATTTTTGGTAATTATTGTCTCATTTATGGTAATTGGGGATTACCAAAATTAGGGGTACAGGGTGCTGCTATTTCTACTGTTACAAGTAAAATAATAGGTACAGTTATATTAGGTGTAATGTGTGCTAAAAAAGTTATGGAAAATTTCTCCATTTCTAATTTAAAACCATTTCCTTTTCACCATTTAAAAAATGTATTAAAACTTGGTACTCCGGCTGGTGGAGAATCTATTGCTTACAATGGTGCAAAACTTGTCATTACCATTGTCCTCACCCATATTGGAACGGCTGCGGTCAATGCCAATACCTACTTAAATAGCATCTGCTCTGTTATCTATATTTTTGCTGTTGCAGTAGGACAAGGCACAGCTATTATAGTTGGCAGGTTAGTAGGTGAACGAAAAAAAGATGAAGCATACCATCTTTGTCTTTCTTCTTTTTTTATTAGTCTTGCTATAACTGTTTTTGTTTCGCTTTTGGTACTTATCCTTCACTATCCAATTTTACGGCTCTTTACGGACAATCCAGACTTAATCACCTTATGCCGCAACACACTCTTTGTAGATTTATTTTTAGAAATTGGCCGTTGTGCTAATGTAGTTATTATTAACAGCCTGCGTGCTGCTGGTGATGTAAACTTCCCTGTTATTATGGGCATTATCTCCATGTGGGGTATTGGCGTACTACTAAGTTATATACTTGGCATCAGCTTTAATCTTGGTATTATTGGGGTCTGGATTGCTCTTGGTGCAGATGAACTTTTACGGGGTATTATTATGTTCTTTCGATGGCGTTTTGGGAAATGGCGAAACAAACAAATTGTATAACTGTACATTTTTACCAAAAAAAATAGGTGATTTTTTATAGAAATCCCTATTTTTTTCTTTATTTATATATAGCTGTTTTTCCTAAAATCAGTTATAATTATTATTAAACGATTAATTTTGTTACATTTTTATGAATTTATTTTTCCAAAAAGATTACAACAATGTTTCAACCTAATTTTTAATTATTAAACTTCAATTATTCACATCTATATTGCAGACCACTGCCATCACAGACACAGGAACTGCTTGGCAGTGCCGGCTGTTTGCAATCATCAATTGACCTATTAAGCATGCTTAAGGTCGTGAATAATCTTGGTTAAATTTAGGTAATTGCGAAACTCTCATTAAATTAAATTATTTTGTGCAGATTTACATATCATAAGCAAGGTGCTTTCGAGACCGTCGGTACTTACTATGAAAGTGTTATCAATAAACATAACTTGGCTTGTGTTTGCACAAAAAACAAGTTATGTTTATCGTAGAACCTGATGTGTATGAGCATGTAGAGCGTTAGCTCGGAATGCGAATACATAGCAGGCGGTTACGAAAACACGTAGTGTGTAGTAACCGACACTTTCATTCAATTATGTACCGTTACGGTTGAGAGCAGTGAAAACGTGCCTTGCATTGATATGTGAACATTGCACAAAACTCTATGAGTAAATTGAGTTTCGCAAATACCTTTTGGTTAAATTACCCGAAAGGAGAATCTTTATGTTCAAACGAGAATACATATTACAAAAAATACTACTTACTATTGCCATGATTTTGATATTGATATATGCAGGTAGCTTTTTATCAGAAAAACATGGAATTTCAGCCTATGAAGCAGAAAACTATACAATTGCTAATTCAAGTGAATCTCTAGGTGACAGCCCTTATACATGGACTTATCATACAGTTGCATTAGAAAAAAAGTTTCAAGATCTTTCATATATAACTGAATTTTCTAGTATATGGAGTCAAGTAAAGAATTGTTGGAATGCCTCAGATTCTGCCATAGAATCACAAACAAATGATACCAGATTTTCCAATTCAGACTGGATAGAAAACTCTTACTACAACAGTCTCCTTCATGTAAACAGGGAACAGACATATCAATTTTCATCGGTTACTGACAAATGTATTGCAACACAAAAAGCACCTCTTTATTATTGGTTGCTTCATTTCTTTTCCTCTTTATTTGATGGGGTAGGAATGTATCAAGTTACTTTTTTTATCCATGCAATTGTTTTATTTTTTTCCGCCTTTCTTATTTTTACGATCGGAGAAAAATATATGGATTCCGGATGGGCAGGCTTTGCAGCCGCAATTTTTTATGGATTGTGCATGGGATGTTTTACAAATCTTTTATGTACCACACCATATTTATTAGCAAGTTTTTTTATGTTAGTATGTATTTACCTTAATTTTTCTCTGCTTCAGGATAATAGGTTAAGCTTATTATATACACAGGTCATGATAGTTGCTAACATATTGGGTAACTTGACAGATTACAGCTACACCCTTTTTACCTTCCTTCTTGGATTGACACTTTGTATCACCTTGTTATGTTACCATAGATTAAAAGATATGTTAAAATTTATTTGTGTGTGGATAGCATCTTCCCTAATTACGTTTTTTATTTATCCAGCAGCCCTATTACATCTTAGTTCACACTTTCTTTCTTTAAAAGAAAAAGCAGGAGTCTTATTTGCAAGTGGGGAGTTAATTCATGTATTTACCCACAACTGCGAAGAACTATGTGATCAAACTTTTTCTAAAACTGCTTTATTTATAGGTGTATTTATATTGGTTCTTATTATTTTTGCTGCTTACTTCAAAAAACGCACTTTTAACGAAGTTTATGAAGATTGGTATGAACGCCTTATCACACAAGATATTGCTGATATGCTCTTGATTATAATAGGTTTTTGCTATTTTTTGGCAATTTGCTTTATTAATCCGGCAAACCCTTATTTTGTGCTTAGTACAATACTTCCCATCCTTTGTTTGGTTTTCGCTTATGTTCTGTATCATCTTGGTATGGCTATTTTACACACAGAACGAAATAGTGGAATTTTAGGTGTTTCTGTTGTGTGCTTAATCTGTTTGTTTTCTTTGAAAACAGGTACTATTGACTATATTTATAAAGATAATGCTGCTAATCTGGATTTTGCATCCACTTATAACAAAGAATATTGTCTCTTTTTAACTTCTGACTCAATGTCAGCAAAAGACCATTTATTAGAGTTGGAAAAATATGATCATTCTATGGTATTAGATACCAAACAATTAAAATCACTAAAAAAGAACAAAACATTCCAGTCCTTGAATCAAGTTTTAGTATACCTCTCTAATGAAGATTATGTAAAAGGAATTACAGACGTGATTGCTAATTATGGCAACTTTGAACTCTCTAAAGGACTATATAACTATCGGGATGAAAATGGTACACATATTTATGTATATCTGTTGCAGCAATTAGAAAACCTTTAGAAATTTTATATATACCTTTAACTCAATTACCTAAAAAGATGATGGAATTTTTACATTCCACCATCTTTTTCTAATTTTTCTTTCTATTCTGCTTATTTTTGACGCTCTATTGTGATTGTACCAAACACTTCACCTGTATATACATCCTTAATACGTATTTTCAGTGTTTTTGATAATTTTGTTTTTTCGTAATTACGTATCTGCTGTTCTGTTCCATCTTCTAACGTTTCTGTATAGCCCCCCTCAGCACCAAAAGATAATTCCTCTCCATTTTTTCCTAAAACTTGAAGCACAAGACCCTCATGTTTTTTGTTGTTTTTATAAATAATTTCAACACGTTGACTTAATTCTGTTTCCAAAATCTGTATATCCTTAATCTGAATACCAGCAGCATCTGCCCCTTCGGCATCTGTAACTTTATATGCATATATGTTTTCATTACTCTTATTTTCCACTTCAAAGTTAAAAGAATCTCTTAACATCTGGCTATCATCATTTATACCATACGGATATACTACTGTGTCACATGTCAGCGTTGCTTTTTTCTTTTTCTGTACATTTTCCGTAGTATAAATAAATACCCCCGTTCCATCCTTCTCTAAATGAAAATCAATAGATACACTTCCAGCACCAGTGTTTACATCTGTACATACTACTAAAAGTTCTTTCCCTTGTTTCTTAGCATATTCTCCAATAGTACCTTCTGTCACACCTTCTATATTCAGGTTTTGAACAGAATCTTTTGGAGAACAATCTTGTGGGATTAATAAATATTTATCAGCCTCTATTGCCTTGGCTTCTATTACAAAATACATCTGATTGCTGTCACACAAATATTCCCGCACCCTAAAATCAACCTTTTCCCCTTTTTTCTCTTCTTGAGGAACATTATTTTGTGCCAAATTCTTTGCTTCTTCTGGAATTTCTGTCCCCCATGAAGCAAAATAATCATCTAAGCCAAATAATTTTGTTGATGCAAATGCTGTAGTTCCCACAACTAAAAATGCCGCTGCTGCTATGGAAGCTGCTTTTACAGTTCTATAAGTATGTTTCTTATTCATGTCCTTACTTTTTACTTTCATATCATCATTCTCCTTAATCATAGTTAATGTTTCCGTCGCTTTACGCATAACAATTTCTGGTATTTCAACTTCTTGTGATATTTTTGTAATTCCTTCTTCCAATTGTTTCATATAAACCTCCTATTCGTCACAGTGCCTATATACAAGTTTTTCATTATTAAACGCACAGCCTCCTTCAAGCTCTTTCCTCAATAATTGTCTTCCTCTTCTCAACCTTGTAAGAACTGTATTTTGTTTTACTCCTAATAATTTTGAAATCTCTTTTACTGATAACTCATCATAGTAATACAGATTAAGAACAACACTATATTTCTCCTCTAATGCGTTCATCAAAAGTTTCCACTCACATTGCTCATATTGTGGTTCCATACTATAGGATTCCATAATATTTCCATCATCTGCTACATTTAATTTTTTTCTAAGAATATCTGTACTTTTGTTAATTAAAATTCTAATCATCCAAGTTTTAAAATATTTAGGCTTCTGTAACGTGTGTATTTTCTCAAAGCATGTTAAAATTGTGTCCTGTACAGCATCTGCAGCATCTGCATCATTTTTCAAATAAATCCATGCTGTTTTATATAAACTCTGCATATTGTTTTGTATTAAAGTAGCAAATGCTTCCCCATCCCCCTTTATTGCCTTCTTCACAAGCTGTTCCATACCAGTCCTCCTTTCTTTAATAATCTGGTAATTTTCATTCCGGAATTTTTTATTACATTTATTAGACGTATACAGAAGTAAAAATATTTCATATAATTTTAAAAAAATAAAGTGGGCAAGCCCACATCAACTCCCCTAACCCTTCATTCATGAGGGGATTGCACACTTTGTGTGCCAGATGCGTGTTGCATGTTTTTTTGTAACAATATTCTTTATGAATCTGTGTACATCCTAAGCGGAGCGTTTTTACTTTATAGGACGAACTTTTCTATAAAGTAAAAAAGCCACCACACAGTCACCCGTGTAATGGCTCCTTAATTCCGTGTAAAAAATGTGTATAGACAAGTATGCCCTTGTAAACGAGGCAGCACACCACAAATGAAAGTTGATTGTTACGTGCTTCGCACTCCCACAATCACTAACTATATTTGTATTCTGGGCTATCGCCCTACATACTCATATAGTTCAGCATGCCAAAAGGCTGCATTTCTTTACAAGCAAGCTTGCATGAAATGCAGCCTTTTGGCAGGACTTTCATAGTAAATACTACGATTAATCCATGGTATATGGCATCAAAGCGATATGTCTTGCTCTCTTAATAGCTACTGTAAGAGCTCTCTGATGTTTTGCACAGTTACCAGTAATTCTTCTAGGAAGAATCTTACCTCTTTCTGATACATATCTCTTTAATTTATTTACATCTTTATAATCAATGCCTTTATTTTCTTTATCCGCACAGAAAACGCATACTTTCTTTCTTCTGCGTCCGCCTCTTCTCTTCATTGGAGAATCTGTCTTTTCATTCTTATTATATGGCATATTCGTGAACCTCCTTATCTAAAATTCATGTAGCTAAAGCTACATACTATATCTGTGTCCTATGGGACACTTACGGCTTAATTAAATGGTAACTCTTCTTCCAAACCATCTGGAATATTCATAAAACCATCTACTGCAGCCTGACTTGGCTCCGGCTTCTGAGCACCAGAGAATCCGCCTCCCTGATTATTAGAAGCTGCATTTTTACTTTCTGCAAATTCTACTTCCTCTAATACAACATCTGTTGTATATACTCTGTTGCCGTCTTTATTTGTATAACTGCCAGTCTGGATTCTTCCACAACCAACAATTTTTGTTCCTTGTTTTAAATATCTTTCCACAAATTCTGCTGTCTTACCAAAGGTAACACAGTTAATAAAATCTGCTGTCTGATCATCGCCTTGACGTTTGAATCTTCTGTCAACGGCTAAGGAAAATCTCCCCACTGCAAGAGAATTCTCACCTTGGGAATATCTAATTTCGGGATCTCTTGTCAAACGTCCCATTAAAATCACTTTGTTCATCTTTAAAGATGCCTCCTTCTTATGCGTCTTGTCTAATGCATAAAAATCTGATGACATTTTCCATGATACGAACGTTCTTCTCTACTTGAGCTGGAACAGTTTCATCCGCATCAAATTGAACGAAGTAGTAAAATCCTTCTCTCATTTTCTGAATGTCGTAAGCTAATCTCTTCTTACCCCAATCATCAACGTTAGTGATTGTTCCGCCGAATTTAGTAACATATTCTTTTACCTTTTCAACGGTTGCTACTCTAGCATCGTCTTCAATTTTTGCATTAACAACTAAAGCTAATTCATACTTATTCATAGTTGCTTGCACCTCCTTTTGGTCTCTGGCCCTCTTTTCAAGAGAGCAAGGAAAATTTTTTAACCAGTACAATTCAGCATTATAACACACTTTTTTACATAATGCAAGTTTTTTATTTGTACTTTCGTTACTTTTAACAGTTCAGGTTAGTGTTCACTCACAAGCTTGACACTTGCTGTCAAGCTATGTGCCAAAAACGTAGAACAGCCAAGAATCCAGCCTTTCGCCGAAGGCGAATTATAAATAGGCTGGATTAAGTTACTGTTAGCACCGTAGGTGTCAACAGTAACCAGTTCAGCCATGTTGTTCATATCTTAACTAGTTACTTTACATCAATTAAGATTGCCCCTGAAAATGGTGGCAATGTCAATATTAAATTGCCATCTTCAATCCGGTAAGTGGCTGCTTCCTGTGTATATCCCTCTTGATTTGTAAGAATCAATCTTACCATCTGACTTCCATCAAAAATACCAATTTCCCAAACCGGTATCTTAAAAGTTACCTCACCATTATTATTATTTACTGCTGCTACCAGCTTATCATGCATATCAAAACGTCCAAATGCAATCACATTATAAGAACCATAAAGGAATTTAATAGATCCTGTTTTTAATGCCTGATAACTCTTATGAATACGAATTAATTCTTTGTGCAATGCAATTAGCTCTTTATTTTCATTCCCCCAAGGATAGGTTCTGCGGTTATCTGGATCGGTCCAGCCACAGACTCCAGCCTCGTCACCATAATAAATAGTTGGTGCACCTACCCATGTCATCTGTAAAAGAACCGCTTCACGCATTATGGCAATATTAATGTCTTGATTTGCCGCTTCTGGTCCCATATATGCTGTTCTTCCTACTTTGTGGTTTGTTCTGGTCAGAAAGCGGGAATGGTCATGATTAGATAATTCATTCATTGCTACCTGTAATGATTGTGTATTAAACCGTGTCATATAGTGACTCATTGAGCCAAAGAATGCATCTGTATTTCCCAGCAAATCTTTCCTCTCCTCATCACTATGTTTCTCCATTCCAGTTAAAAACCAAGTTAATGGCTCCATAAAAGCATCATAGTTCATAACGGTATCCCATTCATCACCCTGAAGCCATGAAGTCGGTTCTCCATAATGTTCTGCCAGAATAATCGCATTAGGATTCGCTTCCTTTACATTTTTCCGGAAACTCTTCCAGAAATAATGGTTATATTCCGCAGAATGTCCTAAATCTGCCGCCACATCAAGTCTCCATCCATCTACATTATATGGTGCAGAAACCCATTTTCTGGCAATCCTCATAACATATTCAAATAGCTTAGGAGAATCCTCATAATTTAATTTCGGCAATGTATCATGCCCCCACCAACCATCGTATTTATAATTGTATGGCCATTGTTGTTCATGGAACTTAAAAAAGCTATTGTAAGGACTATCCTGACTAACATAAGCTCCTTTATCATAACCCTCCTGCTGTTCATAAATCCGTTCTTTATCCAGCCATTTATTAAAGGAACCACAATGATTAAATACACCATCTAAAATTACTTTCATACCACGTTTATGAATTTCTTCTACTAACTCTGCAAAAAAGGCATTACTAGCCTCTAAATTTTCTTTATCTGTAACACGGCAGATGTATTTGCTCGCCTTTGCATTATCCGTTTCCCCTGGTGGAAGAACCTCTCCCTCATCTTTTACAATCTTACCAATGTGCGGATCAATGTAATCATAATCTTGTATGTCATATTTGTGATTGGATGGTGATACAAAAATCGGATTAAAATAGATAACCTCAACACCTAAATCCTGCAGGTAATCCAACTTATCCATAACACCTTGTAAATCTCCACCATAAAATTCACGTACTCCCATGGTAGCCGGATACTTATTCCAATCATCCACTTTTACAGTTCCTTCTCCAATGTAATGATACTCATTGGTCTCTACGGTATTATTCTCATCGCCTTTACAAAAGCGATCCACATAAATCTGGTAGAATACGGCTCCCTTTGCCCAATCAGGTGTAGTAAAGCCTGGTTTAATAAAGAAGTTATAACAAGGCTGGATATCACGAAATACACCCTTTGCATTGTAATAGCAAACAGCTCTTCCTGACTGTATCTCAAAATAATACTCTACCTTCTGATCTGTCAACTCCAATTCTACCTCATAGTAATCAAACAACCGGTCATCATAGTACTTTTGCATCTCTATTTTTTCTGTATTAGTCACCAAATAAACATAATCCACATTATCTCTGGCAGTACGAAAACGTAATTTTACTTTATCATAAGGCATCGGCTCTGCCGGACTGCGATATTCTTCTGTACCATCACTAAAAAGAGCCGACTGATTCAACGCCTGTGTCATATTATTTATATATAAATAGGTCTTTTCTCTCTTTGATAATTGTTCAAAATTAATATTCATTCCAATCCCCTCTCCTCAAACTTCCTTATGTAAAAATCCATCCATTCTATTTTATCTTAATTAGAAATAATATACAACCCTTTTTTAACTAGGAAACAAGACCAATAATTATGGTTCAATTATGCTATTATGTAATTTGGTATGTATCTTGGGAAAATATTTAATTCTTTGCTTAGGCATTCCTGCACAAAAAAACCTTCACATGTTACCCGTAATTCATGTGAAGGTTTTCTTTTTTAGGAGGTTCTATCAAAATTTATCAAATATCCTATTATTTTTCTATTGGTACTTCTTCTGACTTTGCCTGTTTATCCTTATCTTTTGCTATAATTGCATTTTCTACGGCCTTTGTTGTGGCATCTGCCAAAGCGTTACCATACTTGTCTACTAAGCTAGAATTTTCTTTTTTCTCATCTTCGCTGTTGCCTTTATTTGCAGTTACTGCCGTCTTAATTGCATCAGTAATACAGTGCAAGTTATGTTGCAAATTTGCAAACTCGAACATCTCATGCCCTTCCATAGCAAGTGTACCATTTCCGACATTTGAGAAAAAATTTCCTAAATCCATACTTAACACCAACATAATAACAAATAATGAAATCAAAATCTTAATCTTACGAACCATTACAAAAGCCCCTTTCTCCTAATCTTATGATTATGTATTCCCCAATACAATCTTTTGTATTCTTTCCTTACATATTATTCATGTCAAAAGGTGTACCAAAAGCATTTCTTCGTTTTCTGGCACACATACATAAGATAGGAAATTCATGGTCACACATATCTTTTCTTATCTTTCAAGTTTCAAATACATCGCTGTTTTATATTTTCTCCATCTCCAGAGGTTGTGATGTATTTTAGAAAAAATAAGAAAAACCCATGTATCAATTACTTTTGCACCATGAGCTTTCGTAAATTTCTCATACCTATCAATTGCAACTGGCTGTCAAGTTGTAAAACGTAGACCCTTTAGTTTTGCGTCACAGGCTTTCACCTGCTTTGCCTTTCAACACGAAATTCTGTTTTCAGTGTCTTAATTAATAATATGTAGTTTACTGCCTATATATTACAAGCAGTTTCTGATGTGTTTTATTGTAAATTTATTATAACATGGGTTACATTTTTTGTCACTGAGAAAAAAGTCCCATCTTTTGTAACCTTATTACAAAAGTTACAGTTCACACCTATGGTGCTCACAATAACAAATACAGCCTTTCACAAAAGACGAAAGGCTGTATTCTTCTCTACTACTTATTCTGTTACAAAAAGTTCTTCAAATTCCTCTCTGGTAATTCGCTCCTTTTCTATCAACAGTTCTGCACATTTATGAAGGACATTCATATATTCCTCTAAAATACCTTTGGCACGTTTATAACATTCATCCATAATTGCTTTTACTTCTCTATCAATTTCAAGAGCGGTGTCTTCGCTATAGTTCTTCGCATGTCCCAAATCCCTTCCAAGGAATACTTCCTCATCTTCAGTTTCATAGTTAATCAATCCTAGTTTATCTGAAAAACCATATTTAATAACCATAGCTCTTGCCTGTGCGGTTGCCTGTTTAATATCCTGGGAAGCCCCTGTGGTGATATCATCTAAAACTAATTCTTCCGCAATACGACCACCCAGACAAACGGTGATGTCCTGTAACATTTTACCTTTTGTATTAAACATATCATCTTTTTCTGGAAGAGGCATAGTATAACCTGCCGCACTTCCTCCTGTCGGAATAACAGAAACCATATACACTGGTCCTACATCTGGCAATACATGGAATAAGATTGCATGACCTGCTTCATGGTATGCCGTAATCTTCTTTTCCTTTTCTGAAATAATACGGCTCTTCTTTTCTGCTCCAATTCCCACTTTAATGAAAGATTTATTAATATCCTCTTGTACAATATATGAACGGTCTTCTCTGGCAGCACGGATGGCAGATTCATTTAATAAATTCTCTAAATCTGCTCCTGTGTAACCAGCTGTCGTTTTTGCTAAGTTCTGTAGATTAACATCATCACCCAATGGTTTATTCTTCGCATGTACGTTAAGAATCTCTTCTCTGCCTTTTACATCCGGACGACCTACCATTACCTTCCGGTCAAAACGGCCAGGTCTTAAAATAGCCGGATCCAAAATATCCACACGGTTAGTTGCTGCCATTACAATGATTCCTTCATTCACGCCAAAACCATCCATTTCTACCAACATCTGGTTCAAGGTTTGTTCTCTTTCATCATGTCCACCGCCAAGTCCACTGCCACGTCTTCTTGCTACTGCATCAATTTCATCAATAAATACAATACATGGTGCATTCTTTTTGGCATCCTCAAACAAATCCCTTACTCGTGATGCACCTACACCCACGAACATCTCTACAAAGTCAGAACCAGAAATACTGAAAAATGGAACACCAGCTTCCCCTGCTACTGCCTTTGCCAATAAAGTCTTACCAGTTCCCGGAGGTCCTACTAACAAAACACCTTTGGGAATTCTTGCACCTACCATAGTATATTTCTTTGGTGCCTTCAAAAAGTCAACAATTTCTTCTAGTTCTTCTTTCTCCTCTTTTAAACCAGCCACGTTTTCAAAACGTACCTTGGCATCTTCATCAGTGGACATTCTGGCACGGCTTTTACCAAAATTCATCATTTTGCTATTACTGCCACTGCTGCCTCCCCCTACTTGGCTGGTTAAAAATCCCATTACAATCATAAAGATTAGCAACGCAAAAATATATGGAAGCAACTGAGGAATTATACTATCCCCTTTTACATCCGATACTGTATAAATATTAGGGGCAATTTCTTTTAATTGTTCCTGCAATACATTTACATCAGATACATAAAAACTTCGTCTTGTACTATCTTTTTTCCTGACTTCCACACTTCCAGTTGGCACCTCATGATTCTGCTTAATATGCACAGACGAAACACTGTCCGACTTAATATCCTCTATTAATGTATTCACTGTATAATTCTGCGATGAATTTCTCGCCAGGTTTTCCGAATACATTACTGCAATCAAAATACATACAACAGCTAACAAATAAAAAAATCCCACTCTCATTGGTCTTTTCAATGGAACATACCTCCTTTACTTTCCCATCTTATCCTTAATCCTCAGTTATTCACAACTTATATTGTAGCAATATATGGTAAATTTCGATATTTTTGTGCATAATCTAACCCATACCCTACTACAAACTCATCTCCTTCTATCACAAAACCTATATAATCCGCCACAATATTTTGTATTTCTCTGCGTGCAGGCTTATCAAGAAGTGTGCAAATTTCCAAACGTTTTGGATTCTTTTCACCAATATATTTCTTTAAATACTGAATAGTTCTTCCTGTATCAATAATATCTTCCACTATCAAAACATTCTGTTTTTCCAAATCACAGGAAATATCCAGTTTCTTATCCACTTTGCCAGAACTTACTTTCCCATCTCCATAACTGGAAATTTGTACAAAATCAAGAATAACTGGCATTGTCAGCATTTTTGCTAGTTCACACAAAAAGAACACGCTTCCTTTTAGCGTTCCTATTAAGTATAACTCTTCTTCTTTGTATTTTTCATTTAGCTGACTGGCAATCTGACTAATTCTGGATTCTATCTCTTCTTTGGTTATCTTTATCTGCATCCTTTGTCTGTTCATTACGCCTCCTCTCTTATTGTCACTTCCAGAACTGCTTTTGTATTCGCATCAATCTTGTAAGCCTCACTTATACGAATCCCTGGAATCCAAATTACATGATTTCCTTCTGCAAGCAACCATATCTTTTTTCGTTCTTTTGCATCCACTTTCTCATCTTTGAAAAGTTTCTTTATCTTTTTGTGGTGTCCCACATCATCTATTTGCAAAAAATCTTCCTGTTCCATTCTACGAAATAGTACAGTTCCTTTTATTTTATCATAATCAAACCATTTCGTACAGTGATTTTTTGGTGTTTTTTTCGACAAAGTCTTGAAATTTAAGTCACATTCCTCTTTCCCTCTCTTTTTCAAAGAAACTATCCTAAAATTATCTGCTGTTTTTGTAGTATTTTTGGGGGTTAATTCTTTTTCATAGATATTTTCTATGCCTTTTATTTGCAACTTTTCTATTTGATATGTAGAAAATTCTATAATTTTATCTACTGGCAGTTTCATATAAGAGAGACTAATCTCCCAATCCATTCTCTTCTCTTCTAAACCCTCTATACTCACACTTAATTCTCTCAAACCTTTATGGAACACCATTTCACGGCTTCTATCTTCAAGTTTTTCCAATAAAATTCCTTGATAAACTCTTTCTGCCCTCAAATTGTATGGAAGATCCAACGATTTTCCTACCTGTTTTTCTGTAAGCTGCATCAAATCCAGCACATGCACTTGTCCAATATCTTTTTGCACTCCCGACAGATAATACATCATGTTTTGTAATATCCATTTTTGAACAACTATATGTTCCTCTCTCCACGCTGATAAATTTAAAATTAAAGTCTTATCTTTTGTTTCTATCATTCTCTTCCATGCACATTTCCCAGACTCTTCCACAAAATCCGCAACCTCCCCCATAATTGAAGCGGTATCTGCAATATGGGAAATTGTTTGTGCATTTATACCTGTTCTCATAAGTGGTATGATTTCATTTCTCCACTTGTTTCTTTTATAAATATTATCTAAATTGGTATTATCTATTTGATAGGGTTGCCCCTTTGTTTTTAGATATTCTTCTATTTCTTCTCTTTCCACACAAAGTAATGGACGGATAATCCCCCCCTGTTCTACCCGCATACCAGCAATCCCTGCTATGCCACTTCCCCTGCACAGATTATGAAGTACAGTTTCTGCCTGATCATTTTTGTGATGAGCCACTGCAATGTAATCTGCTGCTAATTCCTGTTGTAATTTGCGAAAGGCTTGATATCTTACTATTCTTCCAGCTTCCTCTAAAGATTTCTTTTCTTTTTTTGCTATTGCAGGCACATCCTCCTCTACAACAATAAAAGGCACTTGATAGTATGCACATAATTTCTCCACAAAATTCTGGTCTTCCTTAGCCTGTGTTCCCCGGATTTTATGATTCACATGTACTGCAAAAATTTCAATCTTATATTTTTCTCTACATATATTTAAAATATGAAACAAACACACAGAATCTGCTCCACCTGATAACCCTAAAATAATTTTTTTTCTTTGTTTTATTATATGATGTTGTTTCATATATGCAATTACTTTTCTTTCTAAATCCTTTTTTATTCCTTTTCTTTTTATGAGATAAATTGTAACAGTTCAGGTAGGTCTGCACACTCCGCTGTGCAGACCGTTTAAAAGACTAAAACAGGAGGGCAATGGGGCAATTTACATGCGAAGCTTGCCCCATTCCGTAACAGAGCAGCCCTTGGCTGAACTGTTACGATAAATTCGTTGTACCTCAAAATCTCTAAAATGCAAAGCACTAATGTACTGCCACAAATCTCTTCTATTTCTATAATAATATAGAAAAAAGTCATCTAACTAGGTAGATGACTCTTATCTTTATAGATAACTCTTGGTTTCCAAAATTTTATTAGCTAAATCAATTTGTTCCTGATTCGGTGTTGGAACTCCCTCTAAGCCATAAGGAATATTTAACTCTTTCCATTTAAAGACTCCAAGGGTATGATATGGTAATACTTCTACTCGTTTTACTGTATCTAAAGTCTTAATAAAAGCCTGTAATGTTTTCAATTGCTCTTCAGAATCAGTATAACCAGGTACTAACACGTGTCGTATCCACATATCTTTCTTATTCTCTGATAGATATCTTGCCATATCAAGGATATTCTCATTGGGCTGTCCTGTCAAGTCTTGATGACCAGCCGGGTCTATGTGCTTGATATCCAGCATAAACAAATCAGTAACTTCCATTAACTTTTGAAACTTTTCAAAGAACTCACCTTCTCTTGTAAAAGGATTTCCAGAAGTGTCTAATGTAGTATGCACTCCCTTCTCTTTTGCTCTTTGGAATAAGTCAATCAAAAAGTCAATCTGTAATAAGGCTTCACCACCACTTACTGTGATTCCACCATTCTTACCCCAATACGTTTTGTATCTTAACGCTTTCTTTAGCACTTCTTCTGACGTCTGGCTTTCGTATTTCTGCGAAGCCCATGTATCCGGATTATGACAATATTTACATCTCATTCGGCATCCCTGGAGAAAGATAATATATCTTACTCCAGGTCCATCTGCCGAACCAAAACTCTCTATAGAGTGAATTCTACCTACAACAGGTTCTTTCATGAATTAAAGTTCTCCATGACATGTTCTAGCGATAACATCCATCTGCTGTTCCTTAGTCAAGTCAATAAACTTAACTGCATATCCTGATACACGGATAGTAAAGTTAGCATATTCTTCCTTTTCTGGATGTTCCATAGCGTCAATAAGTTTTTCTTTTCCGAATACATTTACATTTAAGTGATGTGCTCCCTGATCGAAGTATCCGTCCATAACCTGAACTAAGTTGTTCTTACGATCTTCGTCATTGTTTCCTAATGCACTTGGGTTAATTGTCTGAGTATTAGAAATACCATCTAATGCCCACTCATAAGGAAGTTTTGTTAATGAGTTCAAAGATGCAACTAAACCATTCTTTTCTGCACCGTAGCTTGGGTTAGCTCCTGGTGATAATGGTTCTCCTGCCTTACGTCCATCTGGCATAGCCCCGGTAGCTTTACCATATACTACGTTAGATGTAATTGTAAGGATAGATGTAGTAGGCTCAGAATTACGATATGTGTGGTTTTTCTTAACTTTCTCAAGGAAGGTCTTAAGCAACCATACACCGATTTCATCTGCTCTGTCATCATCGTTACCATAACGAGGGAAGTCTCCTTCGATTTCATAATCTACTGCAAGACCATCTTCGTCTCTGACAACTTTAACTTTTGCATATTTAATAGCGGATAATGAGTCAATTACGTGTGAGAAACCTGCAATACCTGTTGCAAAGGTTCTACGAACTTCTGTATCAATTAAAGCAAGCTGTGCTGCTTCATAGTAATATTTATCATGCATATACTGAATTAAGTTCAATACATTTACATAAGCTCCTGCTAACCAATCCATCATTACATCATATTTCTTAATTACTTCATCATAATCTAAGTATTCAGATGTAATTGGCTGATATGCTGGTCCTACCTGTGTCTTGCTCTTCTCGTCCATACCACCATTGATAGCATATAATAAACATTTAGCAAGATTTGCTCTAGCTCCAAAGAACTGCATTTCCTTACCAGTCTGTGTAGCAGATACACAACAGCAAATTGCGTAATCATCGCCCCATACTGGTTTCATAGCATCATCATTCTCGTACTGTACTGATGATGTTAAAATAGAAATCTTAGCAGAGTACTGCTTGAATGCTTCTGGTAATGCAGAAGAGTAAAGTACTGTAATGTTAGGCTCTGGTGAAGGTCCCATGTTCTCTAATGTGTGTAAGAAACGGAAGTCTGTCTTTGTTACTAATGGACGACCATCCACACCAATACCTGCAAGGTCTAAAGTAGCCCATACTGGATCTCCTGAGAATAATTCATTGTATGACTGGATACGGGCAAACTTAACCATTCTGAATTTCATTGTCATGTGGTCAACAAGTTCCTGTGCTTGTTCTTCTGTAATAACACCATTCTTTAAGTCTCTTTCAATATAGATATCCAAGAATGTTGTAACACGTCCGATACTCATAGCTGCTCCATTCTGAGTCTTGATTGCTGCCAAGTATCCAAAATATGTCCACTGAATAGCTTCTTTTGCATTTGTTGCTGGCTTAGAAATATCATATCCATAAATCTGAGCCATTTCTTTCATTCCCTTCAATGCATTAATCTGCATCTGAAGTTCTTCTCTCTGACGGATGATGTCATCTGTCATAACACCACATCCGCAGTTTGCTTTATCTTTTTCTTTTTCCTGAATAAGAGTATCAATACCATAAAGAGCAACTCTTCTATAGTCACCTACAATACGTCCTCTACCATAAGTATCTGGAAGACCTGTTACAATCTTGTTCTTACGGATAGCTCTCATCTCTGGTGTATAAGCATCAAATACTGCCTGGTTGTGTGTCTTATGATATTCTGTAAAAATTTTAATAAGTTCTGGGTTTGGTGTGTATCCATACATTTCACATGACTGTTTTGCCATGTTGATACCACCATAAGGCATGAATGCTCTCTTAAGAGGCTTATCTGTCTGAAGACCAACAATCTGCTCTAAATCTTTAAGAGATTCATCAATATATCCTGGTCCATGTGAGGTCAAAGAAGAAACAATATCGGTATCCATATCAAGAACTCCGCCTTTTGCTCTCTCTTCCTTCTGTAATTTCTGTAATGCTCCCCATAATTTATTGGTAGCATCTGTAGGACCTGCCAAGAATGACTCATCACCAGTATATGGTGTGTAGTTCTTCTGAATAAAATCTCTAACGTTGATTTCTTCTTTCCACTGTCTTCCTTCGAATCCTTCCCATGCCTGACTTTCTAACATTGCCATTGTAGTAATTCCTCCTTTGATCATATATGTGATTCATGTTACAAAACATATTGACTATTCATATCATACCACTTAAAGAAAAGATATGAACATTTCCAGTTACCAAACTGTTCTAACCGGTTATTCTTTCACCATAAGCTCCTGATCCCTTAGGAGCTTGACACCTCTGTGTTGCCGAGGGGCCACGTGTCTGACACTTGGTACAGTTTTATCCATTTTATTACACAGATTCTATCTAACTTCTGTGCTCTGCTAATGGATATCTTGTACTATCTATAGTATAACTATGATTTCAAAAAAAAGCAATGAATATTTGCTCAAATCCTTGTATTTTTCTAGGTACATTTTTTGCAAAAAATTGTATGTCAAAATTTCACAAAAAGTGAATATCTTATATAGGAAAAATATCTAAATACCCCTATATAATACATACTCATCATATACAAAAAATACTTCTTTCTATTTTCTATGACACAAATCAAAATCTAACCTTTTTTTGCACAAATGCATATTCTTTATTTATTCGCAATACCAAATTTCCACTTTATATACTCACCTTTAAATTTGTTATGCTTCCGGGAACTAAGCATTACCTTATCACCATTTTTAATACATATTTCATTTTGTGTAAACTCTTTTATCCATTGCATATTCACTAAATAGGAACGATGTGTCAGATAAAATCCCTTATCTGACAATTGTTCTGCTAGTTCATTAATACTATTTTTACAAATATACTCTTCTTTTTCCAGATGTACTTTCAAATTTCTTTTACTGGTTTCAAAATATAGAATAGATTTTAAGTCAACCTTTACAGTTCCTAAAGATTTTAATGTAAGTGTGATTTCTGCATTTCTATTTAGGAGATTTTTTGCACTAAAAAGAGCTTCTTCTACCTCTTCTTTTAAATTCGCCTTATCTATATAGCGAAATGCATTCACCTTGTAACCTTGTCTGCTCATTTCCGTATGTGCGGTCAAAATGATATTAATACTTTTGGGATAATATTGTCTGTATTCTTCTATAGTAGCAAAACCATCTTCCCCCTCCATTTCTATATCCATAAACACAATATCAAATTCTTGCCCTTCCGCCAAAAAAGATTCTCCAGAACCAAAAAAACCGATATGGACATTTTCCCCCAAGTATGTATTGATTACATTTTTCACATTCTGCCTCCAAATTATCTCATCATCCACAATTGCTATATTCATATTTACCTCCAAAACCATTTACTACATATTAGCTAACTGTTCATCCTTGCCATTCATTTTTAATCAATGAAATATTATTCAAAGTAATTATTTATTGTAATCATAGTTATAAATTTATTTTTTTCTAACCAACATTCAAATATTCCGTTATATTTTTGTACACATTCTATTATATTAATCACTCCATATCCATGCCTGTTTTTATCCCTTTTCTGTGTTACTGCAATGCCATTTTTTACTTTCCGCTTCCCTGCATAATAGTTCTCCATATATATGTAAATAGTATCTAAATCATATCTAATTTCTAATTTAATTTCTTTTTCAGCACTTTCTCTTCCCGCTTCTATTGCATTACTTAATAAATTTGAAAAAATAGTACACAAATCAAAAGCCTCTATTTTGCACTGCACCGGCATGTGTCCTTTTATTTTTAGCATAATATTTTCTTCTGCACATACACTAGCATACTGATTTAATATTGCATCCACAATTCCATGATTAACAGATATAGATATTGTTATTTTATTTATTCTCCCCCACATTTCTTCAATATACTGCTCTGCCTTTTCAATTTCTTTTCTTTTACACAAATCAGCCAACACCAATATATGATTTCTGATATCATGCCTAAACTTTTTTGTTTCATACTCTCTTTTTTCTAAATATGCATAATGTTCATTCTGAGATGCTAAATACTCCCGATTTAATTCATTTTTTTCTTTATAAACCTGATTTAACTCAACTAAAATAAAAATCATTGCCATATCCAAAAACATTCCCATTGCCACTAATAAGAAAATAACTTTATAAACCGTTTTTTCATAGGATTCTATTACTTCCTGAAACAGTTCTAACATTATACTATTGCCAATTCCAATTATCATAAATAAAACAATATAAACAAAAGGTATTTTATTAGGATAATTCTTATTTTTCCTCTTTAACAATTTATTTACCCCATACATAAATGACAATGTAATTCCATAAACAAATATTTTCTCAAAACTCAATTCACTCTTTCCACATAGTTCTATAATGGTTTCCACTAACACAGTGGACATAGTATCCAATATGCTTACAATTTCCATTGCCAGAAAAGAATATATTAACAAATACAACAAAGAAACTTTAAACAGACATGCTCCCTCTAATAAAATAAATGATACATAAATAAACAATGGACTTACTTTAATAGAACAATTTTTCATAGAAAGTGCCATTATGGCTATTCCTGCTATTAGCACAATCCATTGAATTTTTCCTTTTTTTCTTTCCAAAAATCCAAAATAATCTTTATATATGATATAAAATTTTATAGCTTCAACGGCATATAGTAAAAAATAATATATATATTGCATATC
>CAMWUK010000064.1 GCA_947177415.1 uncultured Clostridiaceae bacterium | reverse complement strand
AAAGCATATTCAAAATACTGGTAAACTAAAAAAAGAAAAATACCATTTCAAAAATCAATTATAACTCTATTAGTATGCTCTATGGCTGGAAACATCATATATTTTAATTCTTTTTGTTATGCACCCTATGCATACGCTAAAAATTCTCAAATTGAGTCTGGCTGGTCTAGTTTAAATGCAGATGGAGATGGTAGTTCTGCTCCGGTTACCACCACATCTTCCGCTATTACTCCAGCACCTGTTCAAACTCCTGAACCCACAGTATCAGCTCTTTATATCGAATATTTAGGGGGAATTTTAAAAGAAAGCACACTTCTTAGTAAAAAGGACTTCTTAGTAACTGTAGCCTACGAAAATAATACAACTGCTACTATAACTAATTATGAATTTATTTCTTCGACTTATATTGATAAAGAAGGAGACACAGAGATTTCCATTTCTTATAAAGAAAAAACTGCCAGTTGTACAGTAAGTTATGTAAAAGACAACACTAAACAATATTATAATATTCATTTTGAAAGCAATGGTGGAAGCGAGGTTTACCCTATTCTTTCTATTTCACCAGGTTCCACCATACGCCTTCCCGAACCTCCAAGCCGGTATGGTTATTGGTTCCGGGGCTGGTACACTGATTCATCATTTTATCAGGAATTTGATTCAAATACCAAAATTTTGCAGGATTACACTCTTTATGCACAGTGGATGGAAAAGGAAAATCCTGATGAAGACACTATGTCAACTTATTTAATTTATGATTTATTTGATAGTTTTTTCTGTAAACTAACTGTAGATCTCACTGACCAGATATATGGCAGCCATACCACTATTGACTCATCGCCAGTTGACAATGAAACAGTAGTAGATGCAGCAAAAAATATATCCTCCACAAAAAATTACTTTGCATTCCATTTGGATATTATGGATTGTTCCTTTCAAGAAAAAAATCCAATTCCAGTAACTATATCTATTCCACCGGAATTTAACGAAGGAACAACACAGGTATTTTATTCTCCTGATGAAAAACATATTATGGGTGCCTGTCAAGGTTCTTCTTCTGGCATTTTTAATTATACTTTTTATGCATACCATGCTGGTACCTATATTGTTATGGATGTACCAGAAATAGAACCTACAGCAACACCAATTCCTACGGTTAAACCTTCCATTTCCCTTTCCCTTGCATCGGAAATAAAGGTCAATGCACAGAAAAATGCACAAATAAAATTTAAAAATTTTGACGAAGACATACAGGCACCTGAGGAGATCACCTTTACTTGGAAAAGTAGTAACACGAAAGTGGCAAAGGTAACTGCTGATGGCATCGTAACCGGAATTAAAGCTGGCACTGCAAAAATTACCGTAACTTCTGAGGATAAACAATACACGGCTTCTGCTACCATAAAAGTAATCGGAAAAAAAGTAGCCATTAAAACTCTTTCTTTAAACAAAACAAAACTTACACTTAAGAAAGGTAAAACTTTTCAGATTAAAGCAACTGTGAAACCAAAAAATGCGACTAACAAAACCCTAAGCTATTCATCAAATAATAAGAAAGTAGCTACAGTATCAAGCAAAGGCAAAATTACAGCAAAGAAAAAAGGTACTTGTATCATCACAGTAAAAACCACTGATGGAAGTGGAATTAAGAAGAAAATAAAAATTACAGTAAAATAACAAAGCAAAAAGATACAACACAAGAAAACTCTTATGTTGTATCTTTTCTATTCTTTTCTATTTTCCCACGGGAACTACATCATCTATATCTTCCACAATCGTTCCATAATATTCTTCATTCACAATATTTGTTTTTCCATAAAGATAATCCACATAACCATTAGGATTACTAATCCGCTTTACTTCCTCATTTAGATCATGCATCTTTTTATCTAGTGTTGCTGTAATTTCTGAACATACACGAAGTTCTTCCCGTATATGCTCTGGTGCATGTCCTTCAAACTTATAATATATCTTATGTTCCAAACTTGCCCAAAAATCCATCGCAATAGTCCGGATTTGTATTTCTACTTTTGTCTCTGTAACTTTATCTGACAAGAAAATTGGTATTGACACAATCATGTGATAACTTCTATAACCGTTTGGTTTAGGATTCATAATAAAATCCTTCACCTTTAATACTTTTACATCACTTTGTTTTGCAATGGCATCTGCAATGCGGTAAATGTCCGAAGTAAAAGAGCATATTACCCGGATTCCAGCCACATCATTCACATATTTCACAATGTTTTCAACACTTAATTCTCTTTGGTCTTTTCGTACCTTTTTTGCAATACTTTCTAGAGATTTAATACGCGAGGTAATGTGCTCAATAGGATTATATTTGTGTTCCACCTTAAATTCATTTCTAAGTATCTGTAATTTTGTGTCAATTTCCTTTAATGCAGAATCATACAATAACAATGCATGATTCCATTCTTGTGTCTCATTTCTAAACATTGGCATTGGTAAGTCCATAATTTCATCCCCTTTGTATCATTCTCCGTACTTCCCCCCACAGAACCAGACATATTTCCCTATCAAACAGACTCCCTATAAGAATAGAACAAAGTGGGCAAGCCCACATCAACTCCCCTAAACCCCTCATTCATGAGGGGATTGCACACTTTGCGTGCCAGATGCGTGTTGCATGTTTTTTGCAACAATATTCCTTACGCATCTGTGCACACCCTAAGCGGAGCGTTTTTACTTTATAGGACAAACTTTCCTATAAAGCAAAAGAGCCATTGTAGTGATTCTCCCACCACAACAGCCCTTTTGTATCTTATCTCTATTTATTCAGGTTCTAATCAGATACTTTGTCTTATAACATCTTATTAATCATTTCTTCTACACTCTTAGCAAATGCTTCTGACTTCTTATCCGCATCCTCTAAAGATTCTCCAACTACACCAAAATAGAACTTAATCTTTGGCTCTGTTCCAGAAGGTCTTGCACACATCCATGCATTGTCACTAAGATCATAGTAAAGTACATTAGAATTTGGCAATCCGGTAGAAGTCACTTCGCCAGTAGCCATATCCTTAATGGTATCTAACTTGTAATCTCTTGCTGACAATACTTTATATCCACCAATCTCCTCTGGTGTATTCTCTCTTAAGGTATTCATAATATTCTGAATCTTCTCAAGTCCTTCAATTCCACTTAAACCAATTGCTTTAATTCCATCTTTATAGTATCCATACTTTTCATACATTTCAAGCATTGCATCCCACAAAGTCATATTCTTTGTTTTGTAGTAAGCTGCTGCCTCACAAAGTGCCATAGTAGCTACGATTGCATCTTTGTCTCTTGCATGAGTACCAATCAGACAACCATAACTTTCTTCGAAACCAAATAAATATTCTCCTTTACCAGACTGCTCAAATCCAAGAATCTGTTGTCCAATAAACTTAAATCCAGTTAATACTTCTATCAGTTTTACATCATAGTGTTTTGCAATGGCATCTGCCATATTAGAAGTAACAATAGTCTTAATAAGTGCACCATCTTCTGGTAATCCTTCTTTTTCTTTTCTCTGTCCAATCACATAATCTGCCAAAAGACATCCTGACATATTACCAGTTAATGTAATATATTCTCCACTCTTTGTATCTTTTACATATACTCCAAGACGGTCTGCATCTGGGTCAGTAGCAAGTACTAAATCTGCATCTTTTTCTTTTGCAAGTTTTAATGCCAGTTCAAAGGCTTCTGCCGCTTCTGGATTCGGATAACTTACTGTCGGAAATTCACCATCTGGCAATTCCTGTTCTGGAACTACATAAACATTCTCAAAACCAATTTCTTTTAACACACGTCTTGCTGGAATATTTCCAGTACCATGAAGTGGGGTGTAAACAATTTTAATATCCTTTTGTGCTTCTTTGATACTATCCCAGTGAATAACCTGCTTCTTCAATTCTTCCATATAACGGTCATCAATTGCTGCACCAATCACTTCATAAAGACCAGCTTTTGCAGCCTCTGCTTTGTCCATAGTTTTCACTGTATTATAATCTGTTACTGCTTTTACCTCACTCATAATTCCGCTATCATGTGGTGGTGTAATCTGTGCTCCATCTTCCCAATAGACTTTGTAGCCATTATATTCTGGCGGATTATGGCTTGCTGTAATATTAATACCTGCAATACATTTCAATTCACGGACTGCAAAAGACAATTCCGGTGTAGGACGTAAGGACTCAAATATATATGCCTTAATTCCATTTGCTGCCAGACAAAGTGCAGCTTCATCTGCAAATTCAGGAGACATACGACGGGAGTCAAAGGCAATCGCAACACTCTTTGATACAGCATCTTGTTTATTAATATAATTTGCCAATCCCTGAGTTGCTTTACGAACTGTGTATACATTCATTCTGTTTGTTCCTGCTCCAATGATTCCTCGTAATCCAGCGGTTCCAAATTCCAAATCTTTATAGAAACGCTCTTTGATTTCATTCTCATCGGATTTAATTGCTTCTAATTCTTTCTTTGTTGTCTCATCAAAATACGGGTTACTTAACCATGACTCATAAATACTCTTGTATTCCATCTCTGTTCCTCCTAAATCTTATTGTATAATCATTATTCCATACATAATGTCTTATCTTAAAAACCTATGTTGGAAAAATCATTTCATTATTCATAGCATAACTAAACAGATACATTACTCTTTCTTTATTAAATCCGCAAAGTTATACTCCACATTCTCTCCGTCATCATCTACGGTTACACTATAACTTTTTGTTTGACATCCAGTTTTTGAAAGAGTAATTGTGATATCACCTAAGACCTTTGGAAAACTTACTGGTGCCACACCTTTATAAACTCCATCTACATATACAGAAGCCCCATTTGGTCCATTGATATTTATCTTATGTTCATCATCTGTTGGTGTATCTGTTGCTGCTGGCATATTGGTTCTTGTTGGTTTCTTTGTCACAGTAGGTTTTGCTGTTCTCTTTGTACCTGGCGGCAAAGTAGGTGCTGGTGTGGTACTTGCTTTTGGTGTAGGTGTTACACTGGTTACACTGTTATCCATAACCAAATCTACATAAATAGTCTCATATTCTTTCTCACTTTCTTCCACATGAAGTATGCCTGTATAATCCTGATATCCTTCTGCACGTACAGTAACTGTATAATTGCCATAAGGCAGACTAATGAGACTGGTATAATTTCTCCTCTTCCCATTAATATACAGAACTGCATTGGATGGAGAAATAACGAACTTCACTTTGCCAATCTCTTTCTTCTCTGGCTCGTATGTGCTCATATCAAAGAAATATTCCTGGTTTCTTGCCACCCGGACATTCTCTACCACTTGCATATCCTTGTTCTCAACAACAACAGTATGTTCACCTTCGCCTACAGCAATAAGCATATTCTGTTGGACCTTTAGAAAAATATTCTTATCTATGGTGATACTTCCTCCAAGGAAATCCTCATGTCCACCAAGACGTATATACCCATGCCCTTTTGTGACAACAAAAGAATATGCCTGATCTCCAATTCCTTTGACAGTAATCTCATCTCTTTCATTTAAATCAATCAGCATCTGCTGCTCTGTTCCATAAAAAACAGCAACATCTTTCTGATACTTATACTTTCTTCCAGTCAAATTCACTATACCTTCTGTGCGATCTAAGTCAATAGCTTTGATTTTCTTATATTCCCATGCTTCCTTGGAAATCTGAATCTTAGCAAGAACCTGGTCATTCCCTTCAAAATAAGCCTCTACAATCTCACCACAGGTAAGCTGCGATATGAGCAATGCTACTTTATTCCGGCTGAAAATCTCTGTTGCTCCATTATAACTTACTATTTTCTCAAGACCACTGTCTATATCATATAATGTAATGGTTTGTGACCTTGTATCTATTCCTTTTACTACCGCCTGGACACTAATGGAAACTTTCTCTCCCTTACTATTGTTGTTCTGTGTACCTAATCCAGAAGGCTGTTTCACATTACTATTCTTTTGACATCCTGACATGGTAAGAAGTATAGCAACTCCCATAATACAAATATATATCCAAGTTCTTATCTTCATCTTGTTACTCTCCATAATAACTTTGACTTCATTCTACTTTACAATACCATTTTTATTATACTATAACTGTAAAAAAAAGTCAAAGCCACCAGGCACATTCTTCGTTACTGTTCACAGGTTCCCTGTGCCCAGTAACGATTTTGGTTCATTATAAATGCATCTTCGATGCATGAACCAAAATCTTGCATAATTTCATTTTTGGTGCATAGCTTGACAGCAAGTGTCAAGCTTGCCAGTGAGCAGTAACCATTCTTCTAATGTTCCAGCTTTTTTAATACTGCTCTCCTTTGATTTTTTTGTTGCTGCAGCACTTGCAGTTTTTCAATGTTCTTTGCCGAAAACCATGTTTTCTTCCTGTTATAATAAAAATTCGTAACCTTCCAGAATTTCTCTGGGTAAGCAAGTGCTATATACAGTGCTTTCTTTTCTTCCTTTGAAAATGCATGGACACTTTCATAGCTATTTAAAGCAGCATCCAAATAGCCTTCATTCCAATTATTTTTTTCCATAATTTTTCTGACAAAATCATAAAAATCCATAATCTGGATTTGTAGTTGTGCCTTTTCAAAACAAGTTGTAGCAATTCCCTGTGGTGTAAATAGAACATTATGGTAATTATAACTTCCATGACACAAAGTCTGTTGTTCTGCCATATCTGTATAAAGTTCCTCATAAGAGAGTTCCCTTAACATTTCTTCGGTCTCTTCTGCCTCCTTATAAAACTCTGAAAACAAAGAAAGAAATAATAATTCAAATTCATTACGCTGTTTCTTTTCCCTTATGTATGCCCGCACTCTTCTTAACTCACGGTTATGTTTCTGGATTACCATAGGAAAGGTATCTCCTTGAAACTCTATTGTTTTAGGCAGAATTCCCTTCATCAAACCATGCATTACTGCTAAGTTCTTTGCTGCATCGGCAACACTTTTTTTATCTTTTAAGTTACACTCCTCCCCAGTAAACCACCGCTTCAAAACATACCGGGTTCCCATGCTATTTTCAGTAATTAACTCTTCTTTTTTGTTTCGTAAATACACATCCACATTAGAAAAACCTTGACTAATTAATCCTTCTTTTATCTGTTGTGCAAGTTCTGCCTTACTCTTTGTACCCCGGAATTCCCGAAGTATCATAAGCCCATCTTTCGTGTCCAGCATATATGCTCCACGAAAACGATATACATTTTTTAGTTCTACCTCATACTGTTCTACAACTTCCCTCATCTTTTCGTCCATCTTGCTACCTCCTAACACTATGCTGCACGACCTGTATCAGCCTGCTAAAACACCAAAATTCAAACAACTGTCCTGTTTGTCTTTTAATTTTATGAAAAAGGCAACCTAACTATTACAGAAAAAAGCGAAAACAAATTGAGATTACTTTCTCTTTCTATTCCTTTCCCCAGCTTTCCTTTGCTAAGGCAAGAAGTATGTCTTTTTGATTCAGCTCTGGTTCCTCCATTACCCGTTCCAAAAGTCCATTTAGAATTACTCCTAACAATTTTCCCTTAGGAAAACCTGCTTCTTGTAAATCCACACCATTAACTTCTAACATCTTCAAATCGACCGGATCTCCAGCAGCTCTAATCTCTTCAAATAATTTTTTAGCCTCCTGTAAATTTTGTAATTTTTCTTCTCTCATATACATACTCTGGGAAAGAATATCAGCTTTCATTATAATAAACAAGTCAGGCATATATTCTACTCCAATTTCATTCATCAAACGACGCATCTTCCCTTTTTTCTTAGAAAAATTCACATCATGATACTGAACCAGACGGCATACAGTATCTATTGTATGATTGTCCCAACGAAGCCGTTTTAAAATATCTTTTGCCATGTTTCTGCTCTTTGGTACATGATAGTAAAAATGGTCAATTCCTTCCTCGTCTACTGTCTTAGTGAGCGGCTTGCCTATATCATGAAGAAGTGCCGTCCAGCTAAGCAAAGATAATGTTTTTTTATCGAACTCCAGTTCCTCTACCTGTTCATGTACATGTTCAATAGCTTTCAATGTGTGAATTCCCACATTATATTGATGGTGTGGATGGTTCTGCCCAGTTGCGAGCATCCTGTCAAATTCAGGAAGTACAATTCCAGTAATCCCAAGCTTACTAGCTGTCAGCAAATGATCTGGTCTCCTAGAACACAACAATTTATCTAATTCCACCCTGATTCGTTCTGCACTGATTTTCTCCAAATTGGAACATAATTTCACAATTGCTTGTTTTGTTTCTTCTTCTATTTGAAAATCCAATTGTCCTGCAAAACGCACCGCCCGCAGCATTCGGAGAGCATCCTCCGAAAAACGTTCTATGGGATTTCCTACACAACGGATAATACCATTTGTTAAATCTCCCGCACCATCAAAAGCATCCACTAGTCCTTCATCTTGATTATATGCCATGGCATTGATGGTAAAATCCCTGCGTTTTAAATCCTCAATTAAATCACTGGTAAACTGTACTTCTGTGGGATGTCTGCCATCCTCATAGTTTCCATCAATACGGTATGTGGTTATTTCAAATCCCTCCTTCTCCATCATAACAGTGACTGTCCCATGCTGAATTCCAGTATCTATTGTCCTGCGGAAAATCTCTTTTACTTGTTCTGGTTTTGCCGAAGTAGTAATATCCCAATCTTCTGGTTCTCTTCCTAACAAAGCATCTCTTACACAACCTCCAACTGCATAAGCTTCAAACCCCTGTTCCTGTAATTTTTTTAATATATAATCTACTTTCTCTGGTAAATCAATATGCATATTTTCACTCCCTTCTAAAATCTGTTAAAATATAGCAAAACCGGCACTTTAGTGCCGGTTCCATAATAGACTTTCATAACTATTTTCCACAAAACAGTTATGTTATATGTTTAAGACCGTGAATAATCTCAAATTAGTATGCTTTTCCCCAATAGGCCATAGTTTTTGCAGGCTTTCCACAACAAACACAAGTGTCTGAAAGTTTCTCTTGCTCAAATGGCATACAACGGGAAGTCACCGTAGTGTCCTCTTTAATCTTTAATTCACAAGATTCGTCACCACACCACATCGCTTTAATAAATCCTGGTTTTTCTTTGGCAATTGTCTTAAATTCCTCATAATCCTTTGCCACATAAGTATGTTGATCTCTATGTGTCTTTGCTCTTTCAAACATATCCTTCTGCATAGTTTCCAGAATTTCGCCAAGTTTTTCTTTTAATTCATCTAAAGAAACCACTTGTTTTTCTCTAGTATCACGACGGACTACAACACATTGGTTTGCTTCTATATCCTTCGGTCCTATTTCCACACGAACCGGAATACCACGCATTTCCTGCTCACTAAACTTCCAGCCTGGATTCTTATCACTATCATCTACTTTTACAGAGAAACATTCTGATAACTGCTCTTTCAATGCAAAAGCCTTCTCTAATACACCTTCCTTTTTCTGCATGATTGGCACGATCATAACCTGTGTAGGTGCAATTCTTGGCGGCAGTACGAGACCAGAATCATCTCCATGTACCATGATAATTGCTCCAATGATACGAGTGGTCATTCCCCATGATGTCTGATGTGCATACTGCAATTTATTATTCTTATCTGTATATTTTATATCAAATGCCTTTGCAAATCCATCTCCAAAGTTATGGCTGGTACCTGATTGTAATGCTTTTCCATCATGCATCAAAGTTTCAATCGTATAAGTAGCTTCTGCACCAGCAAATTTCTCTTTATCTGTCTTTCTTCCCTTAACTACAGGGATTGCAAGCATTTCTTCGCAAAAATCAGCATAAACTTTTAACATTTGCTGGGTTCTCTCTTCGGCTTCCTCTGCAGTTGCATGTGCAGTATGTCCTTCCTGCCATAAGAATTCTGTAGTTCTAAGAAAAGGTCTTGTGGTTTTCTCCCAACGCACTACAGAACACCACTGATTGTATAATTTAGGCAAATCACGATAAGACTGCACAATATTGGAATACAAATCACAGAATAAAGTTTCGGAAGTAGGTCTTACTACCAATCTTTCCTGTAAGGTCTCTAGTCCACCTTGTGTAACCCATGCCACTTCCGGTGCAAACCCTTCTACATGATCCTTTTCCTTTTGCAGCAAGCTTTCTGGAATAAACATAGGCATGTATACATTTTCCACTCCGGTTTCCTTGAAACGGCGGTCAAGCTCCTGCTGAATCTTCTCCCAAATAGCATACCCTGCCGGTCTTAATATCATACACCCTCTTACACTGGAATAATCAATCAATTCCGCTTTCTTTACTACATCAGTATACCATTGTGCAAAATCTTCCTCCATGGAAGTAATTGCTTCTACTAACTTCTTATCGTTTGCCATAATTCTATCTCCTTTTTTCTGTATAGCGTAACTGTTCAGAACCATGAACAGTTATGTTCTAAGCCCATGAAAATTCGCCTTCGGCGAAGGGCTTAGAACAATCAACTTTCATTTTTCTTACGAAACACGCAGTAAATGCGTGTTTCTACCTAAATAGTTACTGTATAGCTACAGATTAATCACTCACTACAATTTCTCATTATATGATACATTTAATTTTATAATAACACCTTACCTTTGTCAATATATGCCTTTTAGCTGTTCATTTTAGATTACTGTTCACTCACAAGCTTGACACTTGCTGTCAAGCTATGTGCCAAAAACGTAGAACAGTAACCATTTTAGACCTAGTATTTACATCATCTATTTTTCTCTTCCATGTCAGGCTTTAACATCTGCTCATATACCGTCTGGATCAATACCAGAGAAACCGGTCCCAAAATCACTCCCCACAGTCCAAAACACTTTATTCCAAAATATACCGATAACATTATATAAAAAGGACAAATTCCAAGTTTATCCCCAATTAGTTTTGGCTCCAAAAACTGACGGATACACTGGCAAATCAAATAAGTAGTTCCGTAGATAGCTGCTGCCACAAAATGATTTTGAATCAGGGCAACAATAGCAAATGGTATTAAAATTAACCCACTGCCTACCATCGGAAAAGCATCAAAAATTGCCACACATACTCCAAAGAGCAACGCATAATTACTGCCCGCAAGCCAATACCCAGCAACACAAGTAATTCCCACCAAAGAAAGAATAATCCCTTGTGCCTTTAAATAAGCCACTCCTACTTTTGAAAGAGGAGTAAGCAGCTGTTGGATTTCATTATAGAAAAAACATTTTTTATATTTCTCCTGCAAGTCTTCCCTATCTTTTACAAACATGCAAGTCAAAATAATGACAACTCCAAAAGCTCCAAGAAGTCCTAATGTCTTTTTTACTATTTGAAATGCCGTCATAGTAAAATCCGGTACCTTTTCATTAGAAATCCAAGAAAAAATTTTATTTAACCTTAGTGAAAGATAAGAAAACACGGTTCCCTCCTTCACCAACAGAATGCCATCACACCAATTACATACCCGTCCCATTCCGCCGCTGAACAGTTCTTGATAATAGGGAAGTTTCTTTAGTAAAACTACAAGTTGTCCCCAAAACATTCCTCCAAAATAATAGATTATCCACAAAATACCGCAAAAAAATAACAATATGGGTAAAAAAACACTAATAGAGCGGGGCAGATGACAGCTATGCCGAAGAAATCTTATAAACGGACGTAACATATTTCCTACCAAAAGTGCCATTAAAACCGGAGCAATCCAACTAAATAAAAAATGGAACACTAAATATACTACTATTGTAGTAATTGCAACTCCTAATGCAATTTTTCCTTTTCTTTTCTCCATTCTATCCCTGCTTTCTATTTTTCTGCTGCTGATGTACTTTTAATCATTTTTAATTACCAACGGTATACCTAATAATACTAAAATAGTATGTGTATTTTTTTTTGTTTCATGTTATACTTTATAAGTGTTTTTGAACAATTACACATATTTATTTTTTTATATGGAACGGAGAAATAATTATGAATATACCAATTATATATGAAGACCCTCAGATAGTTGTGTGCCAGAAACTCCCTGGAATCCCAGTACAAAGTGACAAGACCTTATCCCCGGATTTAGTCAATGGATTGCGTAATCACTGTCACCAAAAGAATCCCAATCAAGAACCATACATTGGTCTTGTACACCGTCTTGACAGACCAGTAGGTGGTGTTATGGTATTTGGCAAAACACCTTATGCCACCAAACAGTTAAACCGACAAATCCAGCAGGGACAAGTGAAGAAAACTTATCTATGTGTTGTAACAAAAGATCTATCTTCACAAATACAAAAAGAGCCTATATTGCTGACAGATTACCTCCAAAAAGATGCCAAAAATAACTGCTCTAAAATTGTGTCAGCGAATCAGAAAAACGCAAAAAAAGCCCAGCTTTACTACAAAGTGCTTGCAGTAAAAGAAGGCTTCTCTCTTATAGAAGTAAATTTACTAACAGGTCGCCACCACCAAATCCGTGTACAAATGGCTGCCCATGTAGCAGGTATTTATGGTGACAGCAAATACAATTCATCTCATAACACAAATGGAGACTGGAAAAACATTGCTCTTTTTTCAAACTCACTAACCTTTACCCATCCTAAAACCAAAAAAGAGCTTTTTTTTACTCTGTCACCAACTGGTGATATATGGGATAAATTTACACTTTAAACCGGTATCCCACTCCCCAGATAGTTTCAATAATTTTAGGGTTAGAACTGTTTGTCTCTATCTTTTCCCTGATTTTCTTTATGTATACTGCCACAGTAGCAACATCACCGTATGCTTCCATCCCCCAGATTTCCTCAAACAGTTCTTCCTTTGTAAAAACCCGGTTTGGATGCTGGGCAAGAAAAGCAAGAGTATCAAACTCCTTTGCTGTCAGCATTTTCTCCACTCCCTCTACAAAAACCTGACGTGAATCTTTATCTATTTTTATTCCTTGGATTTCCACAATACTTTTTCTTTTCCCGGTACCAGATTCCACCAACCTCTGATATCTTTTCAAATGTGCTTTTACTCTTGCTACCAACTCACTAGGACTAAAGGGCTTTGTAATATAGTCATCTGCTCCAAGACCCAGACCACGGATTTTATCTACATCATCCTTCTTTGCAGAAACCATCAAAATAGGAATATTTTGTGTTTCCCGAATCTTTCTGCAGATTTCAAATCCATCTACTCCCGGTAGCATCAAATCTAAAATCACTAAATCAAATTTTTCCTCTAAAGCTCTGGAAAGTCCGGTATTTCCCCGGTTTTCTATCACCACCTCAAAATCATTGACTTCTAAATAATCCCTTTCTAATTCAGCAATTTCTGTCTCATCTTCAATAATTAGTATCCTGCTCATTCTTATTCCTCCTTGCTGTCTGTACTCATGTCTGCTCTTCTTAGTGTAAAGAAAATACTGGTACCCACTCCCTCTTCACTCTCCGCCCAAATACGTCCTCCATGTGCTTCTAATATATTCTTGGCAATGGCAAGTCCTAATCCACTGCCTCCAACTTCTGAATTTCTTGAACTGTCTACTCTGTAAAAACGCTGGAAAATATGTGGCAATTTCTCTTTTGCAATTCCAATCCCATTATCCTTAAATTCAACTTTAATACTGTCTGCTTTTTCATGTTTCTTATATTCATCCTTTCCTTTTCTTTTTCGTTTATAAATATCTATACTATTTTCTTTATCAAAAATACCTTCTTCTTCTGTATTTTCTGAAATTCTTATGGTAATAAATCCCTTTCTCTTTGTTATAAATTTCACAGAATTGCCAAGGATATTATCAATGACTCTTCGCATTTGCTCTGGATCTATTTCTACCATTACATCCCTATTTACTTCGTTCTCGTATATCAAGGAAATATCCCGCACATCCAACTCCAATGCCATTTCTGGCAGCCCATCTTCAAAATATTCTGCCAGATTAACCTTACGGAAATGATAAGCCATCACACCATTTTCTATTTTGGAACAAGTTGACAATTCATCCACCAATACAGACATATCTTGTGCTTTACGATATATAATCCGCAGATACCTTTCCTGTTTTTCTTTTGTATCTGCTACACCATCTAAAATTCCTTCTGCATATCCATCAATGGCAGTAAGAGGTGTTTTTAAGTCATGGGAAATATTGCTCATCATCTCCCGCATTTCTTGTTCATATGCTATCCGGTAATCTATGGATTCTTTTAAGCGGATTCGCATCTGTTCAAAATCTTTACATAGTATACTAATTTCATCATTTCCTTCTGCATGCACAGAAAAATTCAATTCCCCGTCACGCACCTTATATGTAGCTCTTCTCAGCACATTAATTGGCTGTACCAATCCCCGGTAAATCCATAAAATCAGAATTGCTGCAGTAAATCCATTGATAAAAAGTGTTGCTGCCAAAAACTCCAAAACTAAAGATTTAATTGCAGGAAGAAAACCATTTACATTGGTAATAATATAAAATGTTCCTTCTGCTTTATCCTGAAATTGAAAATGGCATTGCTTTACAAGACAATCTTTTTCATCTCCCAAATAAATTCCACTGTTTTCTTCACTATTATACCTTGTATTTTTCGATAATGCATCCTTAATCTCTGCAAATTTTTCTTTTTCCCCTATAAAAATATATTCTTCTTCTTTCTTTACCACAAGAAAAGAATACTCCCATAAAACGTTTTGATTATAATCCTGTAAAAATGTAAGATTTTCCATGTATGAGGGGGCTTCCTCTATTTTATTACATATTATTTTAAAATTTTTTTCTGTCATTTGATTCATAATCTTAACAGGATTTGTAATACATTCCCCAATAGTAGCAGAATCAATCCCCCACTGCCTGATTTCTTTTGTCTGGCTATAGTACATAATCCCAAATGTACCACATACCAAAACAATTGGCATAAACATATTTAGCAAAAATGCACAAGTCAGTTTACCTCGAATTCGCATGTTTTTTCTCTCCTCCATTTTAAATAGCACTTGACTTATGACATAAAACCATGTATGCTATTCATATACTTAGTATAGTGTAATTCGACAATATAATCAAATATATATTATTTGTAACTGTTCAGAACCATGAACAGTTACGTTCTAAGCCCATGAAAATTCGCCTTCGGCGAAGGGCTTAGAACAATCAAAATTTACATTTTGCTACGTAAACACGCAGTAAATGCGTGTTTCTACCTGAATAGTTATTATTATTTCTCTTATTTAGAGAGGTGGAGAGTGAAGGCTCTGTGAAACCCAGCAACCCCATATTTGGAAGGTGCCAATCTTAGCGAGTTATCGAACAATAGGAGGATTTGTTGTTGTTTCAAATCCGTCTTATGACGGATTTTTTCTTTATACTTTGTTTTTAAATATAAGATAAATATGTATTTTATGAAGGAGACTTATTATGGAAAAATTATTATTTACTTCTGAGTCTGTAACAGAAGGACACCCTGACAAAATTTGTGACCAGATTTCTGATGCTGTTTTAGATGCTCTATTAGCCCAAGACCCTATGAGCCGTGTCGCTTGTGAAACTGCTGTTACTACTGGTCTGGTACTAGTAATGGGAGAAGTCACTACCAAAGGGTATGTGGATATCCAGAAGATCGTAAGAGATACGATTCGTGAGATTGGTTATGATAATTCCTTATATGGTTTTGATGCAAATACATGTGGAGTTGTGGTTGCTTTAGATGAACAATCCAGCGATATTGCTATGGGTGTAGACAAGGCTTTAGAAGCAAAAGAAAATACTATGACAGATTCTGAAATCGAAGCAATTGGTGCCGGAGACCAAGGTATGATGTTTGGTTTTGCTACTAATGAAACAGAAGAATATATGCCATATCCCATCAGTTTAGCCCATAAACTTACAAAACGTCTGTCTGATGTGAGAAAAGATGGTACTCTTCCTTACCTTCGACCAGATGGTAAATCTCAAGTTACAGTAGAATATGATGAGAATGGAAAACCAATTCATTTGAATGCAGTTGTTATTTCTACCCAGCATGCGGAAGATATAACCCAGAAACAGATTCACGCAGACATCAAAAAACATGTTATGGATGCTGTTCTTCCAGCCGAACTTATAGATGATAACACAAAGTTCTATATTAATCCAACTGGACGTTTTGTAATCGGCGGTCCTCATGGAGATAGTGGTCTGACTGGACGTAAGATTATTGTAGATACTTATGGTGGGTATGCCCGTCATGGTGGTGGTGCTTTCTCTGGCAAAGATTGTACAAAAGTCGACCGTTCAGCGGCTTATGCTGCCCGTTATGTAGCTAAAAATCTGGTAGCCTCCGGAATTGCGGACAAATGCGAAATTCAGTTATCTTATGCTATTGGTGTTGCACAACCTACTTCGATTATGATTGACACTTTTGGAACTGGTAAATTAAATGATGATGAGATTATTAATATTATTCGTGAAAACTTCGACCTTCGTCCTGCAGGCATTATTAAGATGCTTAACCTTAGACAGCCAATCTATAAACAGACTGCTGCCTACGGACATTTTGGAAGAAATGATTTAGATTTACCTTGGGAAAAATTAGATCGGGTAGAAGATTTAAAGAAATATTTACTATAAAAGTGTTATCGATAGATGTGACAGTTGGTTTGTGCCTGCACAAAGACCAATTGTTATATCTATCGTAGAACCTGATGTGTATGAGCAAGCAGGGCGGCAGCCCGAATTGCGAATACATAGCAGTCGGTTACGAAAGCACACAGTGCGAAGTAACCGACACTTTCATTCATGGTAGCATGTTGATTTACTAAAAAGTTGCAGTTCTTTTATAACTTCCTCCTTTTCCTTCTCTAAAACAGCAATATCTTCTTTTGTTTGTTTCATATTTTCCCGGCATTGTTGAATCCTTCCTGCAATAGAATAGTTATACATTTCCCGGAAAACAAACTGGTTTATCCATAACTTTTCTCCCCAAAAAGTGTTCATCGCTTTTGACAACCACCCTATAGAATAAGGAATAATGATACACCAAGGCATCAATAGTATGACCACTCTGGATGCCACAGTAGAAAAAATTGTTACATCCAAACTTTGAATAACAGCTAAGATTATTAAGATGACAACACCTGCAATAGTAAGCTTTCCATATCGTTTCTTATCTAATTCATTTTGAAATTCTTCCTTCATTACTCTATGAAGTTCTGTTTTCGCCTCATCATAATCTTTCTTTAATCTACCTATTCTATATCCTAAAGCCTCTTGTTTACAAACAAGAGCATCCTGTTGATTTTCCTCACTTATTTGGGTATTTTTTTTCGTTTTTTGTTCCTCTTCTAACTCTATTTCTCCTTTTAAATTATCTATTTTAATTTGGATATTATTTAATTTCTGACCAGCACAAAACAAATCTGCTTCCGTTTGTTCTTTCTTTTCCTTTAATTTTCTATAAGAAATTCCAAATTTAATAGACTTCCAAATCATTCCCAGCCACAATATTACACTAACTATACTCATGAGAAATATAAATGGCACTACCAATATAACTAAATCTGTCCCTCCTGCCATAAATCCTATAGCAAATGCTCCAGTTACAAAAACAACTGTTAAAATTGCGTATATCACACTCATTCGTAAATAAAATTTATAATCATTTAATCTTTTATGCACACTTTCATCTGCCCGGCATGCATTTTGATATTCAAATTCTGCTCTCTGTTGTTCTCCTTCCAACAAATAAAGCTGATAACTTTTTCTCTGCTCCATAATTCTCCTTTCTGCACAATCCATTTATTCAGTTTTGTTGTGCAAGTTTAAAAATGATGTAACAATATCATTATATAAATTGGGTTAACCCGGATATCTAAAATCTCTCACATCACCTCAATCTATACTGCATAAAAATTCTATAATAGAATATGCTCACATATAAAGAATTACATAAATGAAAGGAGGCATTCACATAGGAATCCCTCCTTTAAATTATCAAAACTACAAATAATAAGTATTCTTATTTCTATTTTGCTTTTGCAGTATCACCAAGGTTAGATGCACTTACTTCCTGAGCATTCTTAGCTTCTTCTGGCAATTCAAAATCAGTTGCTTTGTTATAGTTATCATAAGTCAATTCCATCTGGCATTTATCCACAGACATAGAAATTTCCTTTCCTTCTCCAATCATTCCCTTATACTGTTCTAATACAGTGTCAAAAACACTTTGAATGATATCCTTCATATCAACAGATACGGATTTCCAATATACATTATCATTATCTACACCCATGGAAATTGGAATCTCTCCTAATTGCTTAATCATATCTAACGAAGCACCTGCACTCTCTAAAGCAGAAGTATCTGCTCCAGATTTTTTAATCTCTTCTGCAAGCTTTTCACCAGTAATCTTTAACTCTAACATAGTCTGGTCTTTTGGCTGTGTATCTGCCTTAGTATAAAGATCACTAAAAGAATCATCTGTAGATGTCATTCCTTTGTCTAGCATCTCAATTAATTCCTTATATTGCTCATCATCTTTGCTCATAGTAGTCTTGGACCAAGTATCATCCATACCCATGTACATAGCATAGTTATTTTCTTCTTTCATAAAGTACATGGATACTGACATTTCTTTTTCATCTTCGCTGGCATCTTTACCTGGAGCATTGTTTACCATCTTCATATCCATTTTCATCTTCATAGGATCTTTAAAGTACACTGCGTTAATATCAAGATCCATATCCACTTTTTGTCCCATCACATCCATTGCAATACCAGCAGTACCCTTTAACTCATAACTGTTAAGCTCTGCTGTTCTCTCACTTGCCAATTTTGCAATATCCTTTGGTTCTTGTGGCATTGATACTGATTTTGTACCACATGCTGTTACAGTGCAAACTCCCATTGCTAATGCCATTGTTGTTACTGCTACTTTTTTTAATGCTTTCATCTTCTCTTTTCCTTTCTTTTGAAAAAATTGTACTTCCTTCTTCATAGTCTCTCACAGAGACTCCCGCCAATAGTTTCTTCTATTCTCATTCTTCGCTTTTTCTCTGAGAGTAGATAAATGCATTATATCTGTATTTTTATTTTTTTGCAATAGCTTTACAGATTTTTTAAGAAATTCTTAATTTTTGCACATAAAACTAAGTATTCTATTTCTTTTTCGTTACATAATCACGAAGAAATTTCCCATTATTCTCCATGCATATAACAGTTCAGCCCATAGGCTTAACTGTTACCCATTCAACCGTTTATGTTCCTTCATTAATTCTCTATAAAGTCCATAAGAATCCCACAATGCATTATAAGGTGTCAGCACCGCCTTTAGTCCTATCTTTTGCACCTTTTGTTTCCTCATTTCCGTTAAAAACCTGTCCACTCTTTCATTAGAAAAACCACACATCACTAACATTTCCTCAGTAATTCGGACATTTTCCTCAATAACATCTTCTTTTTCTGACTCTACATCAATTTTTACATTCTGTGCTTCTTCTTTTGCCAGCATACCTGCCAGAACACCTAATTTTTCTCTATACATATCCTCTGTCACACTCTTACCCCGTATTCCAAGCAGCAATAATATCTTTTTTATGTTTTTTGCTTTCTCTCCGTTTATGTTATAAAGCAACACTGTTTCCTTCATTTTTTGTACTCCTTCTCATACTCTTTTACAAAATTCCCTTTTGTGTTATACTTCGTCTATTTTTCATTATCTATAATAATTTGTTGTAACATTGCCTGACAGCCAGTTATTACATCCTGATATGTCTCCTCAAAATTTCCAGTATACCAAGGATCTGCCACATCCCGGTTTACCCCTGCAAAAGATAACATCTTATAAATTTTCTTTTCTGGATCACCACCAAATATCCGGTTCATGTTTCTAATATTGGCAGTATCCATCCCCACTAAATAGTCATAATGTCTATAATCTGCTTTTGTTATCTGCCTTGCCCCTCTCCGGGTAAATGGAATGTTATACTTCTTTAATATTCCTTTCGTTCCATAATGTATATCATTTCCTATTTCTTCTGTACTGGTCGCTGCTGAAGCAATTTCTATTTCTTGCTCTAAATTGGCTTTTCTTGCTAAATCTTTCATTATAAATTCTGCCATTGGCGAACGGCAGATGTTGCCGTGGCAGATAAATAACACTCTTATCATATATTTAAAGCTCCTTGAAAACTCTGATTTTCCTTGAATTTACGCCATTTTCATGACATTTTCTGATAGAATGTTTTATTCCATTTTGTCGCATATCGTGGCATAAATTAGCATATCTTGTCATTCAAATTTAGTAAAATTTTAGTAAAATGAATCCATTTTACTAAAATTCATTTTGTCTAGGATATTGCCTGTCCTACTTCACTTTGGGCTTATTCAACATGGCAACTCTGTCAAGTTCCTCTTTTGCATCCTCCAACCCAATATGTGTATAAGTATTCAAAGTTACTCCTATATCTGCATGTCCCATAAGATATTGCAACGTTTTGGGATTCATCCCCGATTTTGCCATATTACTGCAATAAGTATGCCTGCACACATGAGGTGTCACTTTCGGCAATTCTTCTTTATAGATGCTGTTGTATTTAGTTATAATGTGTTCAAAATATTTTTCCCAATGCAGTGCTACCATAGGCATATCATTCTTGTCCAGATACAGAAAGCCTGTCAAGCCATCTACTTTTGGCTCTTTCCTTGGTCTTTCTCTCTGACTGATAATACGCTGGAAGCACTCAAATACATCATCTGTCATCGGAAGCACTCTTGTTCCATTGATTGTTTTCGTATCTTCAATGATATACACCATATCATTTCTGCGTTGTAACTGATGATTCACATGAATGGTTCTTTCCTCAAAATCAAGGTCACCTATTGTCAGTCCAACAAATTCTGAAATACGAAGTCCTGTCTTAAATAGAATATATATTCCATCATAATATTTACAAAAATGCTTATCATTCTTTATGAACTCCAATAACATTCTTTCTTGCTTTCTTGTTATTGCTTCTCTTGTAACACCGTCATTGACAACTACTGTACATAATTGAAATTCAAACGGATTCTTGCGTATCAGGTCATCATCAACTGCCATTTGGAAAGCAGGTCTTAGCACTCCACGAATGGAATGAATGGAACTATATCCCCGTCCATTCTCCTGAAGTCTTATCAGCCATCTCTTTGCATCAGACAATTTTACTTTATCAATCCTTTTTGCTCCAAAATCATCTTTCTTAAGAAGATTTACAACCGTTTTATACCCGGCTTTTGTACTGTGTCTGACACCAGTTTTCTGCAAAATGTACTTCTGAACCAACATCAGGACTGTCAAATCACCACCATAAGGCATGATGCCATCCTCCAAATCCCGCATAAGTTCTTTTTCTTTTTCTCTTAAAGAAACACATTTTCTCCTTCCTGCCGGAAGTGGATCTGTCGGTTCTAATTTCCAACTGTAGATAAACTTTTGCTTTCCACGACAATCTGTATATACATACGCATATCTTCCGTCTGTTCTCTGGCTTTCCCCGTTCCGTAAAATGCGACCTTTTTTATCTCGTCTTTTACTCAATTTCTTCTCCTTTCGTCCGAAGAAGCCCTAGCACGTTATACTGATTATACCATAACCAAGGCTTTTTTTCTACTACATCTGACACTATTTATGTTAATTTGCTAACAGTTCAGCCATGCAAAAGTATATGTGCAAGTTGCACGAGGGAGCTTGCTCACAATAAGCAGATTGCACATATACTTTTATATGTTTAATGCCATACATGAATATTTTGCCAGTCAATTTATAGTACTTTTAGTCATGTTGTATATTCTGTCAAAATATGAATGGCATGGCTAAACTGTTACTTAATTTGCTGTATGAATAAGTTTCTTACAAAAACAGCCTATAATGCTGTGGTTTGATTGAGAAATTCCTCAAACTTCTGCCTATTTATTAGTGATTTATTTCCTATTTGAATTGTAAAACATAAATCTGTGTCTAAATATTCTGCAATTAATGTTCTTATCTTCTTTTCGCCAATCCCAAAATATTGCACAGCTTCATCAACAGTCAGCATATACTTCTTCCATATTGGAACTAATGCATTATGCTTTTCTCCACTTGTATTATTTATCATCAACACCTCCATTTTATCAAAATGAGCAATCATTTATCTGCCCATGCCAAATAAGAACCTCTATTCCTACCTCTCATCAGCAGATAACAAAAAATGCATACAGGTGGCAGTTCATTACGCTGCCCACATCGGTCTTGCACCGTCATCTAAATTGATCGGATTGCAGATTTTTCCACAACCCGGAAGTATCATTATTACAGATATGCCTCATCGCCCCATGTAACTGCTACACTCTTTGCCCGATCTTGCTCGCTCCACACCTTTACTTCAATGCAATCTTTCAGCATTTCCTCATGTTCACTCCGCCATAAGGCTGAGCAGGTATATCATGGCGTATCTGCTTAGTGGCTCCACATATCCTCACGTCCTGTATGCAATATAATATTTAATTGTCAAGGTTCATTGATACACAATTTCAACAATCAGCAAACAGAAAGGGACATTGCCAATTGCTTATTATGCAACTTTAAATTCCAATATTTTTGTAATCAGCTTTGTTTCTAATCTTCGGCGTAATGTTTCATCAACACAATAGTGTACATTATTGCATTCATCATAGAACTTTCTTATAGATAATGCTGCAATGTACCCTTCATAGTGTTTCAAAACAATATTGATTGCATCCACATCACCAGTAGCTGCTGCTGCAATGATGTGGTAAGGCAACAAATTTGAACACTTAATTGTTTTCTCCATTCCTGATCTCCTCCATAATCTTTTTTAATGTTTGGAGTGAGCTGGTACGATGATGATGTATTGTACTTCTAACTAGATTCATGTGCTTGGCTATTTCTGTATCTGTCATATCCATAAAAAAAGAAAGCAATATAACATTTCGTTTCTTTTCCGGCAGACACTTTAATGCTTCACCAATCAGCTCGTCTTTTACCTCAATATCATAATCAAGAACACGAAACACTTCTGATTCAGCTATGTATTCATCCATAGTATTTAAACACCCCAACTCCTCCTGTGTTAGTTCCGAGAAAGAAACCTCATGCTTAAGTCTATTGGTTCTTGCCCGTTCATAATCAATTGTTTCATTTTTTAATAAGATTTTGCAAAAGCTGTCAAACTGCTTTCTTATCCTTAACTGTTCTTCGGAAGAAGATTGCACCATAAAAGTTCACCTCCTTCCGTAGTTATCTGGAACAGAGTGAAATATCTCCCTTTCACTCCATAGCACGAATGGAAACTACCATAATGTCGAAAAATAAATACTTTTTTATATTGTATAATCGAATAGGATGAGGTGCCCTCATCCTCTCACACCACCGCTCATGCGGTTACGCAAGCGGCAGTTCAGTTGTTCAAAGATGTTCCTTCTCTAAGCGTTCTTACTCTTTACTCTCAGTTTCCAATCTACTCTCTGATAAGTGACTTCTTTAGAGCAACTGCTATCTTCAAGTATCAGATAAATAGTGTTTGTCTTATCCCAATCGTCAAGTCCTTTTCTCCATCTATTTTCATAGACTTCTTTGGTACTACAACTTGAACTGACTTCTGTATGTTTAGCCATGCCTTGCAACATGGGTTAATAAGGAGTGAATATTATATCACTCTGCAAATCTTACCATACAGACCTTCCCAGTTAAGATGCGTAATCTTTCCATCCACCCATCTGCCACACTTACCCCATATACCTTCGGATAGTTATTGGGCTTCCATTTGTTTAACAACCTTACCCGATATGCAAGCCTTGTATGCAATTTCTGTCCGTCAGACCAGAGTTTTGCCATCCATCTTCCTTCAGATTCCACCTTACAATGGACATCCTTTCCATCAACTGTAAGCTCCCACTATTAGGGCACTTTACGAACTTGCACCGATTAGCTCATGTCCATGCTGGGTGAACTAAAAAACGTCCTTACAGGCTTTCTGCCCACAGGACGTTTATTTCTTATATTTAATATTAATTTTTTACCACACTAACTAAATACCCATATTGCACTTTCTATAATATACTTTGCCGCATCTGCTGTAAAATGACCTATTTAATAATCTTTCCATAGCAACAAATAGTTAATTTCAATTATCTTTCTGTTAACTAAAGTTACTATCTCATATTCCTTACTTTATAATCCTCCATTAATTTTCTAAAATATGGTAATGCACTTTTAATCTGAGCCATTGGTACACAATATGCAATACGCACATAACCCTCGCAGCCAAAGTCATCTCCTGGAACTAATAATAATTCATATTTTTTTGCATATTTACAGAATTCTATTGCATCTGAATCTAGTGATTTTACAAATAAATAAAAAGCTCCATCTGGATGTACACATTCATATCCATACTCTGTTAGTGCATTATATAGTAAGTCACGATTCTTCTTATAAGCCGATAAGTCTGATACTTCTCCAGTACACTTTGCAATTACATGTTGTATTAAACTTGGTGCACAAACGTAACCAAGTGCCCTTCCTGCACCACTTACTGCAGCATATATTTCTTCCGCATTCTCAACTTCATCTGGTACAAGAATGTATCCAATGCGTTCACCAGGGAGAGAAAGTGATTTACTGTAAGAATAACACACTAGCGTATTCTTATAATATTTCGTAATACAAGGAATATCTATTTCATCATACACTAATTCACGATAAGGTTCATCACTTATTAAATAGATGACATTCCCATATTCTTTTGATTTCCTTTCTAATAACAAAGCCAAACGAACAATATTTTCTCTTGACAATATAACTCCAGAGGGATTATTAGGTGAGTTTACACATACAGCCTTTGTATTTCTATTTATTATTGTCTCCAACTGCTCAAAATCAATTTGAAAGTTTTTGGGATTACTTTTTGATTCCACAAAAACTCCACCAGCTGATTCTACAAAAACTTTATACTCTGGAAAATATGGAGTAAAAAATATATACTCATCTCCCAAAACGGTAAGTGCCTGCATAATAATTCTTAGAGCAGCCGCTGCTCCACAAGTAATATACAAATTCTCTGGTCTGAAACAAGTACCAAAACGAGCATTTAGATTGTTTGAAATAGATATCCTTATTTCCAATGTTCCTTGTGCTGACGTATATCCAAACAAATCTATATCATTCTTTTGATTCAGTAAATCCCTTATTGTTTCATGAACTATATTCGGAACAGGAACACTAGGATTTCCAATACTAAAATCATATATATTTTCTGCACCAACTACTTCAGCACGTTCTTTTCCATATTCAAATATCTCACGAATTATAGATTTTTTTTTACCAAGTCTAATCATTTCTTCAGAAATCATAAAACACCTCCAACTTACATAATTGATATTCAATAACAAAATAATTCAATTGTTGTTTTTCAATCTTAAAAAAATACTTTTGTATTGTATACATAAAACAGTTCTTTATTTGTAACTATTCAGAACCTGCAAAAGTG
>CAMWUK010000063.1 GCA_947177415.1 uncultured Clostridiaceae bacterium | reverse complement strand
CTATTTTTCAACAACTGCAGAATCAGATCATCCATATATATTTTTTTCAATTGTTATTAGGAGTAAATCCGGATTTATTCTGCACAGAAACCTCATTTCCTCCTGTTATTTTTTTTGAATTATTTTAATTTTTGCATATGCTTAAATTATACTTCTACATTTTGGTGCTGCTATACACTAAAAAATCTTTTCATATTTCTCATCAAAATTTCATATAATAAACCAAGATCATTTTATGGAACAATGCTCATGAAAATAAAGAATAAAAGCTCCTTAATCATCTCCATCCTTATTCCTATTGCCGTTGGAACATTATCAGCTCTTTTCAGTGGAAGAATGTCGTTATATTCTCAAATAAACAAACCTTCACTTAGTCCTCCAGGATTTATCTTCCCCATTGTGTGGATAATACTTTACATCTTAATGGGAATATCATCCTACTTAGTTTATGAATCAAATGATCCAGCCAAAAGAAATGCATTAAAAACTTATGCTATTCAATTATTTTTCAACTTTTGGTGGAGTATAATCTTTTTTAGATTTTCTCTATACTTATTTGCTTTCCTATGGTTGCTGGTAATGATTGCTTTGATAACAATTATGATTTATCAGTTTCATCAAATAAAACCATTATCTGCATATTTGCAAATTCCATATTTGCTTTGGTGTTTGTTTGCTGCATATCTGAATTTTATGATATATAGGTTAAATTGAAGTATTGTGGTGAATCAAGTATGTGTTTATATTTGGTTCACCACAAAAAAGAAACGAAATCTTCATTACTTCTTATTTCTCTTTTCCTCTTCATTTTTCATCTTACAAAACTCTCTATATTTTCTGGTGTATTTATAGCTATCACTAAAAATATTATTCACAGCTACAAACAACTTTGGTTCATACTTCTCTATAATCTCTAACTCTTGCTCAAAATCTCTACCAAAAGGGCAACCAGCACATCCTGTACGCTTTAAGCCATATTCTGTATAACATTTGCTATGAGTAATACTATAATGCTTTTCATAGTCTTCTTTGTCTGAATTGACATACCAAAATAAAGGTCTATAATTATCACATTTATCCGATTCATCAAAACAATTTTTATATGAAGTTGATCTTATTCCACCTTCTGCTTTTCTAACTCCAAAAATATTCAAATCATAGTCCTTTTCAGAAATAAGCTTATGTAACACATCTTTTTTCGCATATTTACAGCATTTGGATGATATCTTATAAGTAGGTGGATTTTCTATCATAAATTCTTTCAAGTGTTTATTATAGTTGATATTGAATTGAACAGATTTATTTACATTACACCACCACATCAATGCACCTTTACATCCTACCCAATCTTGCTTTGTAACACTCCATTCACAATATTTTGGCAATAATATGTCTATCAGTTCATCTTCCCACTTAAATCCATGCCTTTGTAGCCTATCAATCATTTCTGATACATTTTTTGAAATGAACGGTTGTCCATATTGTTTACAACTAACAGGAATCGGTTTTGCTGCTTTATATGGCTTAATCCTAATCTCATATTTCTCCTCTAAGAACTTTAAATGATCCTTTGTTGCTTGATATTCTAAGCCCGTATCAAACCATACATATTCAATTTTATTATCTTTATCACACCTATTACAAATATCCAGCATCACATCACTATCAGAACCACCTGATATTGAACATACAATTTTTTTATACTTACTGCTATTAATCCTTGACCATGCTCTTACTAAGTTATCTCCAATAGTTTGATTCTTAGGACAATTATCTAATAGTCCTATTAATGTTTTTTCACCCAACATGTATCTTTCCTCACGTAATTGATCTACGTTTACGTGAGGTAAAGCCATACTTCATCTCGTGGGTGTCTTTTTACGTCACTACCACATACCTTTTTCGATTATTCACTATCAACGTGCCATAATAAATAATCTCGTGACAACCTTTATCTTCTAAAGGTTATAAATACCTTGGGTGATGGTCTAACCAATTGGTAGTACAGCGTCACAAATATGTTCGACACCTAAGACTTTCATATTTTTCATAGAATGTTCCTGCCCGTAATCTTGTGTTAGCATTTCAGCCCAGACCTCGTTATAATATTCTCCTTCCTGTTTATTAACTGGAGAATCCATAACCATATATTTTTGTATTTCCTTGAAATTGCCTTTAGGCGTTTCATAACTTACAAGTACCTTATAAACTGGTAATGTTACTTTTGTTTTTATAAAATTCAATGGATGAATCTGCATTAACTTTTGTTTCAGATCTTCATCAAATATTTCAAATGTGTCTATTCCAGTCCGCAAACTTGTTTCTTTGAAAAACTTGCTCGGATGCACTACTTTTCACCACCTTCCTTTTCATTTTCTATTTCTCTTTTAAATCGTTCCTCTAATTGGAATACAGACTTACCCACTCCCTTCATAGGAGAATCAATTCTACTCTGTAATCCTCTTAATCTCTGCCAATATTCAGGCAAATACATATAAATATTCTTCAATTCTTTTAAGTTTTTGTTTTGGCAACACCAACAGCTCACTCTATCAAGAACACTATATAATTCGACTCCGTTCTCATCCCAATTCCATCCACGATCATAACAATATGTAAGACAATCATTTTCTGTCATCTTCCAGCTAACTAATGGATATCGCTTAATAATACCTTTTCTCTGATTATTATTAATTCTGTCAGGTTCATCAGCAGCAATCCCAACATATTCAGTTATTTCTTCTCTAGGAAAATATTCTTTGTAATGATTTCTGATTGCTGATAGTTTGCCACTTGTTCCCCAGCGAATACCTCTGGCTCCACACCACTCATATCCATAATGTATTGGATATGGCTTACTTTTCGGATCTCGATATTTAATTGGTCTTACAAACATATCAAATAGAAAGTGATTTTTAGAATATAGTTCAGAAAATAATATCTTATGTTCTTCTAATAATCGTTTCATTCTATCTCTATTGTGATAAATGGAATCAAACTCCATTCCTGTGTCAAAGAAAATCACCTCATCTAAAGGTAAATTCTCCTCTAAAATTCTCAAAACCATAGCAAGACTATCCTTGCCAAAACTGCAACTTGCAATATACTTCATAACAACCACTTAACAGATAATTCTGTGTCCGTGGATAAGAGTTTACGGCTTCCCATGCTACTCGTTGAATGTTCTTCACTTGTTTCCACACATCCATATCACTTTTACGCTAATTAAAACTCCTTTTCCTACTTACCTTTCCACACCTATAGGTAGTAAACCTGGTTTACCAGGTTTCTGTTATTACTCCTTTCGATTTTTATTCATAATTCATTATTCCTTTAAATTATTTTTGTACTTAAAATTGACTTTTCATTCCTCATTATTTTTTCAGTAATATTTCATCAATACATTTGTTATACCCTTTATCAAAAGCAGATATATAATAATGTCCTAAATTCTTGTCAAGTATTCTATTAGGGAGGTTTCTTTTCTGGAATTTCTTTTAAAGGACACCAATCCTGTATCCTATTTTCTGGAACTGGATAATCAATACTTCTATTATTACCCTTACAAATCATATCTGTATATGCTCCAAAAAATAGAGGGCATTCAATACAGTTTCTTGGTGTATTAATCACCAAAATAGATTTACTCATTGCATTTCACCTTTCTCTTACTGATATTTCATAATCCTATTCCAGCCCAAATCAAATATCTCTTTATTCTTCTCTATACAAATTGCTTTTCTTCCTGTTTTAATAGCGGCAACCCCGGTCGTCATACTCCCAGCCGTTGAATCAAGCACGATATCACCCTCATTAGTATAAGTTTTAATAATCTCTTCTACTAATGCTACTGGCTTTTGAGTTGGAGTTAATGCACACTTTTGGGTATCCTTGGCAAATAGCCAAACCGATTTAGGAAATCTCTCTGTACTGTCATATGTATGGTTCTTGATTTCGTTATAATTTGTTGATTGTTTACTATTTCTCTTATGCGTTGCTGTGCTAACCTTTCTGATATGACCACTTGTTTTCTGAGGATTATATGTTGGTTGCTTCTTATAGAAAACGCACATATCTTCATGATTTCTCATGGGCATCCTGTTAGCATTTTGGAACCCCGTTGGTTGAGTCTTCTCCCAGACAAGATTATATTTCCACATTTCTCTGTTACTTTCCATGAGATCAGCAGTAAACATACCATTTGCAAATAGAATTACTGCTCCATTATCTTTAATAACTCTCTTATAATGCGTCCACAGCCCTATAGACTTATTTTCTTCAAAATATGCAAGTGCATCTCTATAACCTGACTTTTCTTGCTGATAACACCATAAGAGAAAATCTTCTTTGTAAAATACTTTTTGTTTCTTTCTTACTTCTATAGCAATATAATCATTGAACGGAATAACTATATCCCAAGAATTTCTGGCAGTCTGCCCAAATGGAAGATCCGTGACAATTGCATCTATAGATTTATCAGGGATGTTCTTCATCAATTCAAGGCAATCACCTTGCCATAATTCATAATTACTATTCTCAAATATTTTTCTTCACCAGAAAGGTATGATCATCTCACGGCTGCAGCACCTTTATCCTTTCTGTATTATTTTCTCATTTATTCTTCATCACCATAATACTGACTTAAAGACTCACTGTACCATTCCCAGTTATCTACACCACCAGCTTCTAAGGCACTAAGCTTTCTATTTCTATCTAATAATTCTTCATATTCCTTTTTGGAAATTGTTTTATTATAATCTTTAATCCTAACGCCATTACCACCAATCAAATTACATAACTGAGCAGTTGTTTCTTTAACTTGTCCAATTACTTCTCCTTTAATGGAACTGTATAAATCATCATATAATTCCTCAGTTAATCCATCTTTAATTTCTCTTTTTAACTGCTCCAATCTGTCAGGATTTTTTGTCAACTGCGATTCTATGTAATCTTCAAATTGTTCTAAATACTTACCATTAACATCTTTGATAAGTTTCTCAAATACTTTCTCTTTTATTTCCTTTTTGATTTCGTCATTTAAAGCATATTCGTCACTATATGTAAGAGCCAATTTCCCTTTTACTTCATTCTTAATTTGATTTATAGCTGATTCTTTCGCTTCATCAAAATTAGTCTCTGATAACTCTCTAATTACACCTTGTTTGATTCCCTCAAATACTTCATCAAAATCAAACTCAAATTTAAGCGATGTTCCCATTCACTTCCTCCTTATTTACCAGCTTTACATTACTAGCGTATTTCACTATATTTTCTGTTGTTTCATTCTCATCTAAATATCTTTCATATGCTTCTTCGCAATAAGCACCTTCACAAGAATATGGTTCACCAGCTCCATTTGAGTGCCAACCTGGTTCAGCATCACAATATTCACATATGGATTCTTCATCACATAGTTCATCAAACGTTTTCAACATAAATAATTTTCTAGCCACCTCCGATTTTTGCTTTGAAACAGATTTTTTATTTAGACAGTTTCTTGACAGTTTGTAATAAAACAATTAAAATTTTATTATCTATTGACTTTTTAGTACATTTATGATATTTATATTTTGTAACAAATAACTATATTTTCTTGGAGGAACTTAACTATATGAAAAAAGATATTCCTTTTTCCGGTTATTGTCCTACAAAAGATAAAGAAACTAAAGTGTATATTTCCTATCTTGATTCTACTACAAACGAGGACGCTCAACAGGTCTACATAAAAGGCATGTATCATTGTTCAGTAGATTGCAACATAAAGTTTCCAATATGGGAAAATGCACCACAAAAAGTTTAAAATTTCTAATCATCTGTGTGGATGTTATCGAGCATTCACATAGATGAAATCTCGATTCTATGGTAAGAGTTATGCACCCTCAACCATTAATTCTTCTGCTTCTTCCATGTCTGGAGCATCAGCTTTATCTTTGATAATTCCTTCAAGAACTTTAAAGCTGAAATTCTTATGCTTGTATGCTGTGAATTTCTCTCTATTGTCAATTCTCACAACAACACCTTCTCTTACATGAGTTTTACCGACAGGATCAGTACCATCGTAATATTTCTCAACTCGTTCCATCAAATCTTCCCATGTAGTAAATACAAATTTTTCAAAAGTAGGAACACATTTTACTCCCATCTTCTCACATTCAAGCTGTACCTGCTCCCAAGGGAGTTCAACCGCAAACCCGTCTTCATTCGTCATAGTCATGCGATATACATAAATATCATTTTCTCCAGGTTTGCATCCATAAGAAAATACGGTTTCTTTTCCATATTGCTTTTCAAACTCTTTATCTTTTACAAGTTTATTTGAACATCTTCCCATAATTGTTTGATTGCCTTCTGTATATCCTACAATCTCATAAAATACTTCTACACCTTTAGGAAGTTTATCTTTGAAAAAATCCTGATACTTCTGTCTGAATGCATTACTGCCATAATACCCACCTTCATAATTTCTTAAAGTTGTTCTTCTTGTACCACTTACCACAGTGAATCTCTTAATTTCCTTATCTCCAATTTTGAATACTTTCTTTAAAAAGAGATTTCTCTTTTTCTTAACAACTTCTACTGCATTTGCGGTTCTAGCAGATGTACCATGCATTTTAAGCGTTATGTAACAAGTATCTCCTTCTCTAAAAGCATTCTGGTTATATGCAAGCTGTGCAGTGTCAATATGCTCTACAAAAAACGGATAAGAAATTTTCTCTTTTTCTTCTTTTCTATTTCTACTTTTACTATTTGAAGATACTCCATTACTATTTCTTCTATTAGAACGAGGAATGTATTTCTTACAAATCTCATGACCATCAAGTACGGAAATCTGATCACCATCAGCTAATTTTGTAATATCTGTATATTTACTTAACACTTCAACAGGCAATACCAATCCATCTGATTTTTCACCACGCAACTTTAGAGCTGTAATATTTCTCTTCTCAGGATCTAAGTAGCCACCAATATTATTACCATTCTCGTCTTTTAAACGAATTAAATTATTATCACTTGCAAACTCTTCGCTTAACTGCCCATCCACAGGGAAGTAAATTACTCTCTGCCCTTCTTTATAACTCAAATCTACAATTACATTGTTTCCAAAAATTGTTGTACACTGTAATCTATCTGCATTACTATGTTTTCTAAGTTGCTTGATTGTTGTTATGTATCCACAATATCCATTTATTTTATTCTGTTCCAAATTCGCTTACCGTCATAAGCTGTGCGCACTTTACCCTATAGGAACTTTTGATTTTATCCTTTCTTTTTTAATTTATTGACTATACTTATAATTTTGTTATATACTACTTTTGTCCCTTGGCAGATACCAGACAAAGATCCGATTAAAGATAGTGATGATTCATGGGACATTTCTACTCACTATTCCTTCAGAAGGTGTTGCCTATGGTAGCAGATATTGCAACTATTGTTTCATTTGTGACCCTATTACTCATGAAACTTGATTGTTTACATCATCTAAGTCTGGTAGCCTACCTAAATCATCACTATAACTTATTTCCTTTCCTTTTTAACTAACCTTTCTTAATACTTCTCTATAAAACTCTTTATCACCATCATGCTGCGTACAATCGGTAATACACTCCAACTTTATTTCCTCAGTATTCACGTATGGCAAAAAGTAATCTAATTTCTTCTTAGTTCTATCCTCTAACTGTTGATAACATTTATCAAAATAATCATTACAATTATTCTTTCTCTCTTTGTTTTTACTTCTATTTACATTAGTGATATATTCTTAATCCAACCACCTACGATTAAGAACATACTTTACAAACTCCAATCCCTGATACATAGCTCTAGGGACAGGCTTTCTTGCTCCAAAATCATATACAATACACTTATGACCAAGTGCTAAGTTCATCAAAAAATCATAATCCAAATCTTGAATAAGCCTGTCCCAATTTTTCTGCTCACAAATTGTAGACTGAATACGGATAAACCTATAATCACCTTGTAATTTTGGAATTGCTTCTATTCCATTGGTAAGATTTATGTAATTGTATATTATATAAATCACCTCTCAATTTATTTTCAATGTCGTCCTACATATCCTACAAAATACGGTTTATCTCCTCTTGTCAAATTAAATACTTCTTCTCCAACAAAATCACCACCATCATCCAAATATTTATATCTTTGTTTAAGACCATCTGATAACAAATGTTCAATCCAACCTTGCTCAAATAATGTCTTTTTAGCTTCTGGTTTTTCTTTCTCTAATTCACTCTCAGACATTCCATACAGTTTCCAGACCTTATCTCTTTCTTCGCTAATAATTTCTGTGACATGAAAATCAATTAAATTTATTCTAATCACCTCCAACTTTTTCTTTTGAAATGATTAATCAGATACTTTCACAAATTTTCCGTCTGTTCCATTTTCTTCACATATCCATGTTCCAGTTTCAGTAATATGTGAGTAATAACAGTAACCAGTATAGTGTGCTAAATCACTTAATTCTTTCACAGCTTCATCTGTTGGAACTATAATCTTATGGCAATAGTAGTATGTATCTTCTTCCATGATATCTTTAAGCTCATTATCATCTTTGTCATAACACTTGATATTCTTTAAATGTTGATGATTCAATACCCATTCATAATGTTCACATTCAAATTTATCATCAAATTCTTTACCATCATCAGCAATATAAATTGTTCTCATATATTTTCCTTTCTGCGTTTTGCCAATGAAATGCAAGTTTTAAGTGGACAATTGAGTCTTAATTTTATAATAAGTCCTTGGATTCATATACAAATTTCCATTCATCGTAATAACCTTATCATCTTCAAGCAAGTTATATATTGTATATCCATATCTCTTAACCCACTTCTTATTAATTCTCTTTTTTCTATGTGTTCTATTTTGCTTTTTGCTGTCAGGAATAACTATTATTGGAATCCCTGTATAAGTACCTAAAACACTTTTCATCTACACACCTTCTAACTCTGCTAACCTTTTCTGATCAGCCGTAATCCTATTCTTCAATTCTACAATCTGTCTTTCTCTATCTTCCTTTTCTTTTTTATCAGCAAGTTCCTTATCGCTCAAATAAAACTCATCTTCAAATTCCCAGTAATCATGCTCATCTCCGTCCCATGATCCGGAAGTAATATGTAAAACCTTATGTAAAGAAAACTCACAGAATGCAGCATCACATCCATGACCACAACAATGTTTATCTTCTCTGTAATCTGGCATATCAGGTGTACATTGACAATATCCATAATCTCTTGAATCGTAAGAGAAACAAAGTTTATAATCATAATTTGGACTATGCCCATCCGTGTAGTATTGTTCATTCTCTTCATCAGGATATTTCATAAGATTTATTTCTGCATCAATAATACCGTTATAGTCATTTTGACTATCTAAAATGGAAATATTATAGTCTGGATATAAACACAACTCTTGAATAAATTCTTTAAAAATATCTGTATATTCATCAAAATTTTGATATAACGATGAGATTATAAATGGGATATCTAAATCTCGTTCTCCTTCACAACGAATATTTCTTCTTTCATTTTCTTCTTTTAATTCTGCAATAAATCTATGTAAAAATATCTGTAATGTCTTATTATCTAACTTCTGCATTATCTCCTCCGTAATTTACTGTTATATAGCACCTCAAAATGAATCGCAGATTTAATTAACTTAACCAACTTCATATCTCTCTTTGATTAATTTTATAATCAAATCTCTTTCTCCGTTACTTCCATTGTTTATCCTATATTCTCTAAATTCTTCACTAAAACAAATCCTTTCAATAGTAGATAAAATTTCTCTCGCAACTCGCTTTTCTGTGCATTTCTCATTATCTAAATATGACATTCCTTCACATCTCCCTTTTATATTTCCCACTTGAAACGTGGGATTCATTTCCTCTTTTCTTTATCAATCTCTACAATTAGAACTGTTCCTGCGTGAGTTGGACTTGTATTAGAATTAGCGGTTAAAGTCGGTGCAAAATCTTTTACTTCCGTACTATTATAAGGAACAAAATACTCTGGAATATAACCATGTTTTTCATAAAACTCCACTTATTTCTTTTCAAGCCAAGATTGTTTTTCTACCACCAACGAATCTTTACTTCCGTTGTAATCGCATTAGACAACTCATCATTCCTTACTTCTATTTTCTGCTCAGTTTTACCACCTAGATTATATCTGCCACGCATAGCAGCACCAATACATGCCACTTTTAATCCATTTCTTTGACTTCTTAGTGTAGGTGTATAATCTTTATAATATCTGACACCATCAAATCCTTGTGTATCGTCTATGCAAATCACTTCTTCACCACAAGTAGAATCTATTCTGCTTGTGGTTTGGTAAAATTTCCCGTATTGATACTTTCATATAATCTATTCAATGCACACTCGAATGCTCCGATTCCTGAGAAGAAACTACTTAGTTTTAAATCATCAAACAGATATGGCATTGCCTTATATAATTCAACAAATATGTAATAAAGAACATCTACAACTATGGAATTGCCAGTTTGCTTATAAAGTTGACTATTACTTACAACTTTACTTGCTGAATCATAGGCAGAATCATCAAATCCCATGAGCCTGAAACACTCTTTCGGTGTAAGTTTACGGATTCTGATTTGCTCTTTTACAAAGTTATTACATTCCCAACTATGAGAAGACAATGTAGGGCAAATATCATGTTCTCCACCCTTATTAAATCCTCTTGGTTTTTGTACTATTGTTTTCTTATCATCTTCTACTTCTTTAACTTCTGAAACAAGTTGCCTTCTATGTTTATCAACATATTGTTCTATAGTTGTCCCCTTATAATAATTAGCGTCCAGACAATAACTATAATTAGGTGTTTCTAATACTTTTGGTGTATTTCCATGACCTGCTGTATGCGTTGGTGCAATACCGTCTCCTGACACTACTACACCATCCTGTGAAGAATTTATCTTACCTACTTGCAATATTTTTGGCTCGTGGCTTCCACCACCACATGTATTTAGTGTAGGTGAACATCCATCTGTACTATAAATTCTTCCTACCTGCGGGTTTTTCCAAGATCCATTACAATCTGAAATATTACCAACTTGTTTTACTACATTTTCATTTACTAATCTTGGATCTTTATAATCTCTGGAAGTAAGAGTAGGACAATAATCATTATATTCTCTTGATTTGCCTTCTCTTTTTACCTGACATGGATCATATAATAAAGAAGTGTTTGTATTCAAATTTGTTAGAAATCTTTGTACTTTATCATCAGAGATATAATATTTTTCATCTACTTCGTCCTCTAATACATCTTTTAAACGTATTCCATTATCAAATCCTTCGGGAAATACAAATTTTCCATTATCCAATTCTTTCTTAATAAAAATAAGATATACACGCTCTCTATTCTGGGGAATTCCATAATCTTTTGCATTCAGCATTTTCCAATAGGTAGAATACCCATACTCATGTAATTCTTCTTCAAACAACTTAAAAGTAGTGTCTCTGAATTGCTTTCCTACAATATTCTTAACATTTTCATATATTCGAAAATTCGGCTTATTTACTCTAATCACCCTCAAATACTCAACAAGAAGTGATGACCTCGTTTTTTCAATATTATAACTATCACAGCAAGGGCACTTATCTCTTTTGCTCCAATGCACGGTTAAAGGATTATATTCATGCCCACAATCTTTACAAGTCCACACGGAGCCTTTCTGTTTACCGGCCACACTGAAGTCCTGGCAATTGTATGTAATCATATTGTTAGCCGTGTATGTATGATCTTCTTCAACCTCAATGTTATATACATTTTCTATTTTATTAAGATTTTCTATTTCTTTGACTGGATACCAAATAATATCATTTTCAATAAACCATGCCTGTTTCTGTGATTCTTTCATAAATCGAATCATATAAGTATTCTTCTGATTCACAGTTCTACCTTGAATCTCATATTTATCTGGTCTTTCATCAAAATAAATTCTACAACCGACTCTATACACTTTTTGAATTGCTAAACATAATGACATTGCTAGTTCTCTGCTTACAGTTGTTGCTTGAAATATACTGTCTATTTCACAACCATTGCCATCCATATAACCATCCAAAAAGCTTCTTAATTTATCAACTGGAAGATTTATAATAAACTGCGGAATATTCTTTTTAGAAGCACTTCTTCCAAAATTATTATCAATAATAAAATTTACTAACTTCATAAATGAAAAAACAATTTTATGTACTGATTCTCCATGAGGATAGCAGCTAAAATGATTTTCTTTAATAATTTCCTTTAATCTGTCAACTTTATTGTTCCCTACTGATAAAATGCATTGATACTGATAACTGTTTTTTCTTCCTTTTCTTTTATCTTTTCTAATATGCCCATCTGCTACATACCTACCAAGAATATAACATTCCTCATTAGATAAATTAAATTCGTTTAAACTTTGATTATTGATATGGCTTCCAATATAATAGCCTTTTTTAATATCACTTAATCTGATTTTTACTGGCACAGAATTTTTACTCTTTTTACAATAAAAGGGATGATAATCTGTACATTCGGTCTTTAAAAATCCTTGTACTCTCAATGAATAAATATTTTGATTCTGCTCGCCACCAATATTAACAACCGGCATATATCTATTTTTATGGGTTAAAACCATATCCCCAACTTGAATCTCTTCAATATTTTTATATCCTTCAGATGTTAATACTTTTGTTCCTTTAACAAAACAGGGGCTACCTCCACAAATCATGTTAAATGGCTTTAACTTTGTTTCATCAACCTTAGTAATATCACCAAGATTTAAATTCTCATCAGCACCATGAATTGCACAATAACTTTTAATTGCATACTTATCAAACTCACAAAAATTTACCAGTTCCCAATTTTTATATAATTTATTTTCTTCTCTCAATTACATTTTGGAGTAAAGACAGTCTTTGGTGCCGGCCAGCAAACCTCTTACTCCTTTCCTTATTTTATAATTACTATTTCTCTTTATTTGAAATATTTTTTTCAATCTTATACTTGCCCTATAACTACTGCCTTATCAGCTATGTATTCACTATCTATTCTGTTAAAATATTGTCCTACTGGTTTGACCAAATAAACCACAGGATCACCACCATACTTCTTACATGCTTTCTTTGCATAATTCTCTGCTGATAATAAAGATGTTGTAAAAAACACCTTGTCTAAATATTTCTTTGTCCAATCCTCACGCAAAATATCTGTTTGAATTGGAGGTAAGATTACTTTCTTTATATTAAAAATATTCGATGTTCTATGATAAAAAGCTCTTATATAGTCATCACCACCCATATTAAATTTTTAATTTCAGGAAATACCGACTTGAATTAGTCTTACAGAATTGTTATACTAATATTTATCAAAGCGGTATTCCGTTTTGTTCCCTATAAGCACTCTGCCAGTCGCCAAACTTATCAGAGTGCTTATTTTATTCCTTTGTTATCTCATATAGAATATTGTTTGTAGATTTTCTTATATTTCTCCATTTTTCGGTTATACTAATTCTATAAAAATTTAGGAGGTCATAATGAAGGTACCTGATAAAGATAAACGCATCTACACTATCCCAAAAGGGGCTTGGGAAGGCGGCATTATCAATGAAAAGGAAAATCGTTCAAAAAAACAGCATCTCAACGATATTACCACCGACATCCAAGGAAATGGATACCCCATCTCTCATAAAAATCGGGACATTTGAACCGTCCTGGTTACATAACTTTCTCCTTTACATCAGACTAAAAATTAATTTTTAATATTTTTTGAAATATTTCTTTTATTGATCTGCTATTTATTTCGATGCAATGTTACCAATATTACTTTCAATCCGTTTATATGTATCATTTGCCATCAAAACATTTAATACTGTTTCAGATAACATCTGCTTTGTATTTGTATCAAACATATCCTTTACTTTTCTATTAACGTCATCACGAATAGATTTAATTTGTCTATCAATTATTCTTTGAATATCAGAATCCACACATTTATCCCTGAACCATTCATTAAATGATTCTCTTGAATATCCCTTCTTAGAACCACAATCATTGTTCAAGATACGATTTTTTACTTGCTCAATCACATACTCCTTAAAGGTATATTCTTTTGCTTCTTCGTCCCAGCCACCGCCTACTTTAATGACTTCCGTATTATAAATTTCTTCCATAATATTCTTTAAATATGTAGATGTATCTTCTGGAATCTGTTCTTTAACCTTGTCCATAATTTCTTGTTTGATTTCGCCTTTAATCTCTGCTCTGATCTCATCTGCAATCTCAGGCTTCAGTTCTTGCTTGACGGCTTCTTTAATTCCAAGAAACATTTCTTCCATATCATATTCAATTTTTAAACTCTGTCCCATATTTTAATTACCTCTTTCTATAGTTACTTTTGTTTTCTTTGCTATCTTTACAACAGTATCTGTTACTCCTATATCTTCTAAATATCGTTCATATGCTTCCTTACACCAGGAACCTTCACAAGAATATGGTTCGCCACAACCATTTGAATGCCATCCAGGTTCAGCATCACAATACTCACACAAGGATTCGTCTTCTGCCATTTCTTTAATGTCCCTTATAATCTTTACCACCTCACAATCAATAAAACCTTCGTTTTACTCCCATCTAACATCAATACGTTTCATTTTATAAACTACCATTTCTACAAGAGTTTCTGTAAAATCTCTATGTATTATTTCCATTGTTTCCTTGAAATTTCTCTTTGTAAAGCCATAATCTTCCCTATGCAGCTTCACATATTCCTGTAAATCTTCATCATCTATTAATAAATTTAATGTAAACGATACTAATTCTGCCACCTGCTTCTTTTTTAGAGTCCAACCATATTCTTTTTCTGTATGTGGTAAAACATCTCTCATAATCGTAGCCATCGGATATGAAATTGACTTTGTATTATTCTCCTTTTTATTAAAAACTAAATAACTTCCCATAATCTCTCCGTTTTAAATTTTAAAATCACTTAATTTTATCAAAAATATCATCCCAATCATCATATTGCTTTAAATCTTCTTGAGGAACTAATAACTCATACTCATTCTCTATTTCTTCTTGTGTTCCATATTTATTAAGTAAACTAGGACATCTATTCTCATTAATCTCCCTAAAAACAATAACAAATTCTCCTTGTCTATTCTCCATTGGTGTTGCAAAACTATCTATTTGTATAATAGATCTTTTTTCTTTATGTTTATAAATATCTCCAAGTAACATACTTACACCTCCTTGAAAATAAAACCATCTTTTAATACCTTGTAAATTCTCCTGCTTGCCACATCTTAAATAAATTATGTCCGATTTTTATTTCTCTATTTGTCCTTTCATTATTTCCACCAAGAACAATCTCATAATATTCATCTACTGATTCATGAATAAAAATTCTGTATCCGAGTTCAAAAAGTCTTGTATGCAACAAACCCATTTGAATCGTATTTATGGTACTTTTACCAAGCTTCAATTGATTTTCAGTTGTTTTCCAACAATGAAAAATAGGCATATCAGGTTCATATTCATAAAAATGTATTGCCTTTTCCATTACAAGTCACCTCATGTTAAAACAGAAATTTCATAGGTATAATTTAACAAAATTCATCTTCTACGCATACATCACGAACAATTAGCCTTTCATTAGCATCAATCTTGACCGTAATATCTCCACATTCTATTGATTTCACTCTTAATATCCTATTTTCGTCAATAGAAAAACTATCAGCCCAATAAGAGATAGAACTATTTTTAGATTCATCATTTAAAGTAATGTCATAATATATCTGCATTCTTACTCCTTCCTTATTAGCTTATCCTCTTATCATTCTGTCTTTTTTTGGATAAAACTCGTGTTTTATTGCTTTTTTAACTTCTTATATAAACAATCCCAAATCATTGTCCACAAAGCACACCAACAAATAAATAATCCAACATTAATATCAGCAGTTTCCCATTTGTTAATGTAATAAATCACAATAAATGTTATTAAAGCTACCAATCTAAGCAGATCACGCATCTTATTAGAAACTTCAATAAATAGAACGGGTAATCCAGCAAATATGAATGAAAATAAAATATATTCCATCATAACCTCCAAAAGTTAATTACAAAACAATTCTTCTATATATCTATCCATCTCATATCCCAATTTCACACAATTTCCATATAAAATATGATTCTTCCAAGCATTGTAACTTTCATAAAATTTTTCTTTACTCAGCTTGCCACTTTTCACCAAGCCTACCATTTTCTTAAATTTTTTCTTAGCAACACGTTTATTTTCATTCTTCAGCTTACGAATCACTTTGCCATCAAGAGTCACGTAAGTATGAAAGCCACAAAATTTTATCCCATTTTTAAATGGAATAATCTGTGTTTTTCCATTCAGCTCTAATCCCAATGTATGCACAAACTCATAAATTGCAGATAAACACCACTTGGCATATTCTTTACTCTTGACTATTAAATAGAAATCATCCATATATCTACCATAATACTTAACTCCAAGCTCTCCAGTAATAAAGTGATCTAGTCCAGATAAATACATAAGTGCATATACCTGGCTAACCTGATTTCCAAGCGGAAGCCCCAAACCTTCTGTACTATCTATAAACTTCTCACACAACCAATACACATCTTTGTCTTCTACAAAATATCCAACAACATCCTTTAAAATATCATGATTTATATTGTAAAAGAACTTGCTAATATCTGCTTTTACAATCCAACAATTGTATCCATACTTGTAATATGCTAAATACATATGTGCTTTTAGCAATCTAATCCATATAATGTTCCTTTGCCTATCTGACCAGCGTAATTTGTTTGTATAAATTCATTGTTCAAAACAGGCAAAAGTACATTATCGCACAAACTGTGTTGCACTATTTTATCTTTAAATGAACAAGCTTTGATTATTCTCTCTTTTGGTTCATAAATTGTAAATTGATGATATGGTGAAACTTGATATGTTTTCGTCTCTAGTCTCCGCTTAATCTGATGAATACCATCCAATGCAGACACTTGAAATTTTATGCTACTTTTACTAAATCCTTTTCCGCATTTTGATTTCTTATAAGCAGCATATAAATTTTTAAAATCAGTTATCTTTTCAAAATCAGTTTGTTTATCTTCTATCATAATATTGCATTCCTTTGTATTTATCCTGCCTCTTTTGAGACAGGAAAGGTTGTTTATTCTTTTGATGATGGGACTCTAATTTCAGCGTTTCTCTTACTTTAGTTCGTCTTCCATCCCAGAACGGACGCACAGCTTTGTACTTGTCACACCAATTATAGTTCACATTACCATTAGAGTTGACATACTGCACATTGTCAGAGCTGTAGCTGCAACAAACAACCTAATAATTTCATCTTGTCTTATCCTTTTGTCTCCACGCAATCGTCATATACTTAATGTCATTAATTTGTTTTTGCCAATTTTCTACCGTGTTTGAGCCTATAATATTAAGATTCATGGACATTTCTACGAAACACGATAATTTATCACATGAAGTAATCGCTTTCGTTTGTAATTCCAGTCTGCCTGATTTTGAAGAGACAACATTCAACCTATTTGCTTCTAAAAGGAACTCATAAATATCCATACTTTTGTTCTGAATTCGCTTAACAAGTTGAATGTATTTAATTGGATACCTTTTTCTATTTGATGTCACCGTCATTGAATATTCCATTAATTTAATTGCTTTAACAATTATATCCAACTTTTGTTCAGCCACTATTTTATGTATTCCGCTCCTTTCAGTCGCTCACCGGTAGTTCACGGCAGGGCTTACGCCCTCGCCTGGTTACTGGCTACACGGTAGTTTTGTCGCAAGATACAAAGATTGAAGATTTAAGGATGAAAAACGGACGCACAGCCCCGCACCCGCCACACCCAAAATAGTCCACATCACCATCAGAGCCGACATACCGCACATCGCTGGAGCCGCAGCCGGAGGGAGTACTATTAGGCGTGCATGTCCATCACCAATTATCTTTATTTTCACCAATAACTTTTCTATACTTCCGATATTGATCAATATCTAAAAGACTTACTTTATCAATGCTTGTCCCATAATCATCCAATCCATCCAACGATAATAAATTAACTGTATGTTCAATAATATTATTTTCTCCAAATACCTCATTCAATTTTTTTACATACTCACAATTTAAATATTTACGAATACTACTTGTCTTCCAATTATTATTATCAGAATCAAATTTCATTGTATCTTTAAGTAATTCTTTTCTAATAACTGCCGTTGATTCATTTTCAAGTTGCTCTAAGACTATGTATTCCACATTATTGGCTTTAAAAACTTCGCCAGCTTTTAAAGTTGATAATTCAACTCTATTTCCAGCTAAATCAATAACGATTTGTGTATTACCATTTTCCTTATTTACAGTAACCACTACATCTTTCCCTGCATTATTAATTACATTTACATTTTGACTCATTATTCTATTTCTCCTTTATTCCTTTTTACTTGAAAGTTTCATTTTATCTAATTATCATCAATAGATTTTTCTAATAAATACTCACATTCCATTCCACAATCCAATGAACAAATTGTTGTATCTCTAAATCCGCAATTCCAATGTTTATATACTTCGTTATAATATTTCCTATACAGACACTCTTCACTTTTTTGTGGCATTTTATCTACTAATATTTTCATATAACTATGTGCAATACATCTCCATTTCTAAATAACTTTATATCTTCTTTACATTAATGGTCTTTCATATGTAACTAACTTCTCAATAATCAAATCCTTTGGTAGCAAATCTCTACAAAAATAAGCTGTTGCAAATGGACTTCCCTTTACTACACTATCCATATGTTCTCTGTCATGATAACAAACTCTTGCATCAAAACTCAATATCTGGATACCTTGCTTAAAATACTTATATCTTGTTTTACCTTGCAGCGAATTCAAAGGTAATAAAATTGCAAATGGCTTATTGAATGAATACAATCGTTCTAAAACTTTATCTTTTAATGAAAACGGAGGATTTGACACTATAATATCCCATTGTTTTGGCTCATACTTAAAGAAATCCTGTCCTTTATCAATATGAGTCGAAATTACATCAAAACCACATTCTTTTAATCTGATACTAAATGCAGACCATTCTTCAATATCAAATGGACACCATATTTTCTTATCTTTTGGAAGATATTTGATAATATGATCTACAATAAAATGGGGACTGTACAATTCATTATCTTCTTTATCAGATGTTAAATATCCTATATTTAATCCTATAATTAATCATCTTCTAATATATTTTATAAATTTTTAATTGACATTTTCTCCCATCTATGCAATACTATATTTTGTGCAGAACATTCATTCTGCTCTATATATTGTAAATTTTCTATTATAAGAAAGGAGATTAAGTTATGCCTAACAAAAAGCAAACATCTAAAAGAGTAGCTAGAAAAGCATCTAAAATCCTTAGAGATAAAAGATATAGTGCTACTTCTAAATCTGTAGCTGGAAGTGCATTAGCACAAACCAAAAAGAAATAAATGGTAAAAGTGGCATAGACATTTTTGTTTATTCCACTTTTTTATGAAATAAAATCAAATTTTCATTGGCATTCACAAAATCTGATGCACTCTTTATCACGAAAATATAATTCATATTCCTTGTATTTGTATACTACAATGTATTTCTTCTCATTATATTCATATAAAAATGCTTCTTTGTTATCACTTTTTTTACTTTCAAGAAGTTTTCCGTCTCTTTCAACTTCTGTCAAAGTTGGGGTATTTAATACTTCTTCTAATACTTTTTGAAAATCATCCATAATTTTATTCTCCTGTTAAAATGAATTTTTTAAGTACACTGTTCCCCACGCATATTCCACGCCTTAATTGCTGTTTTTTCTATTGCATATAATGCTGTTGAAGCATTACATTTTTCACATTCAACACAAGCCGACACAATTTCTCTTTGAAAACCTGTATTTGTCACCAAAGTTGCTTTACCACCACAAAATGGACAATCTTTTAAATTCTGAATATATGTATTTCCCATTTTATTATTCTCCGCTAATAGTATCATTTGATATTTCTACTTTATTCATTTTTCTTTATTGTTTTCATACCATTTTTAATACAATCAACAACTATATCCTCTGCTTCTGTCAGACTCATTCCTTTCTCTTGTGATATTCTTTCTGCTAAACACTTGTTAATTGCAACAAGCAAATTCAATAAATTGAGTGTTTTTCCTATTGCTTTTACTTTTGCTTTCTTATTCTTTAAATATGCAAATATAATTTCCAAAATATATTTCTCCTTTTTGTTCCAATTTTCTTAGTTTTATAGTATAATTATGTCAAATATTATCGAAAGGTTGTGATTTTATGCCAGAAGGATTTGATAAACTTGCAGGAAGCTTTGGTAAAGCCATTGAGACTGTGCCAGATTTATATGATGATGCCCTCAAACCAGCTACACAAGAATCAGGAAAGACTCTTGCTTTAATACCTCGTGCAATTAATGCTGCCCTTGTACCATTACGTCAGTGTATAGCTGAGCGTGAATATAAAATTGCTGAAACTGAAAAACTTTTAGAAAAAAAACTTGAACATATTGATGAAGATAAAATTGTAACACCAGAAGCGTATGTTGCTATTCCTGCAATTCAAGCTATTTCTTATTCTATGAATAGTAAAGAATTACGAAATCTTTATGCCAATTTACTTGCAAAAGCTATGAATTCTGATACAAAAGATTTTGTTCATCCTTCTTTTGTTGAAATTATTAAACAAATGTCTCCTATTGATTCATTGGTTTTAAAAGAAATCGCTAAAGCAAGGTCGTTGCCACTTGTAGATTTAACTATTAGTGAATATGACCCTAATACTTTAAACCCTTTCTACAAAATAGATAGTGCATTACATAGGTATTCATACCCTAATATATCTTACATTTCTTTTTCTAACTATAAAACTATCCTGATGTCATTAGATAATTTATTACGTTTACGATTAATTGAAGAAAAATTTTCCATCGTGAATAATATACCTCAAGAAATCCAAAAATCCTCTTCATATATAAATCACAAAAAAGAACTGCAAAAATTAATAACAGGAGCAAATTGGGAATATGAAGAATCCGTACATTATGTCTCATTATCCATTTTAGGTAAAAACTTTTGTGATATTTGTATCTAAAAATCTAATGATGGCATCATACCTATGTTACAATTAATCAATAAAAGTGAATAGGAAACTATTCACTTTTTATTATCTCAAAATGTTAGTTTCATTGATTGCTATAATCCATAATAATCTGCATAGTAATCAGCTTCATACATTGCTTCTTCTCGTTCAGCCCATGACTTCATTTGATTCTGTTTTTCTTTTCTCATTGGCAATACTTGGAAAACAGTATAAATATACTTGTGATCTCCCCACGAACATTTTGTTCTGTAAATTATCCTATTCCCGCAAAACGCAATTTTGTCTCCAGTGTGCAAACTATCTCCATCTGAAGCTGTTAATCTCAATGAGATATAGCTATAACCGATACCTGGTACTGTTCCTTTCGGATTATATTCAACTGCATCAGGCGAAGGATATTTAAGCACATTTCTTATTCTATCTTTTCCTATATAAATCAATGGACTTATATGTTTCTTAAATCCACAATCAAAATTATGCCACTCCTCAAAACCTGTGTGATTTTTGTTATAGAAAAACTTTTTCAGTCTTCCATGAATGCTTTTCATATTTTTCTCAGTTATCGTAATTACTCTCATTTTCTACTCCAATCTCCCAATAAAATGCGGCTTTTATTTTACTCAACCTGCTATATCACTAATGCTTTTTGTATCTTATTTTTTAATATTCTTTTAACTAAATATATTCTCCAATCCAGAGAGAAAACACATTAGACTATCATATTTAGAATCAGTAAATACGTGAGAATTATAATCTTTTTCATAAGAATGAATTTCATTTATTAATTCTTTATGATGTTTACAAATACTATCATATCTCTCCTGTTTTTTCTTTATTTCTTCCTTTTTAATTCGTTCTTCTTCCAAACGCTTCTTTTCAGTATTCTCATGTTCTAAGCACTCCTGTTCTGTATTAAATACTTTACCATCATCACTTATATATCTCATAATCTAACACCATCCTTTTCTATATTTGAATATCAACGATCATAACTGTCTTTCCCATAAAGATATTCATATGCTTCTCTTTCTATAGCTTCTTCCTCTTCTCTTTTCTGACGTTTCCATAAAGCCATTAAACGTCTACCCTTGTCTCTATCACTTCCACCACCATTCATTATTTGTTCTTCATCATAAGCCCAACCATCAAAATTCTCTATAGAGCTTTCGTCTTCATTACGATAAGTCTTGCCTCCATAATTCATAAAAAATCCTCCTTATGCACTCTTTTTACTTTTTTTATTTATAAACTTCTCAAAATCATCTTTCATATGTAAAAAATTTTCTTTCTGATTTAGAATATAAATACTATTTTCTTTTGCATAATGTTCCATCCATTCATCTAAATCTACATCTTCTTTATAGGAATATGCCATCATTGTAAGTAAAGAAAATCTGTTTGCTTTATCTCTCAATTTAGAATCAAACTTGACTGTATCTTGTAATAATACATCTAGCGATTCGTTATATAAATCTATGTCCTCTTGAGTTATCTTTTCATCTATATCAAGGACTTCTGTAATAAACAGCTCAATTGAATCACAATTCTCACTATCACATTCCTCTATTCTCAAATACTCATTCATTAGCTTCTCTAAATGACACATTTTCTTTGTAACAATTCCTTTGTCTTTTGTTGATTTTGATTCTGATAAAATATCATCAAAAGAACATCCATCAACATATTTACTATGTAATGACTGAGTAAATTCAGTCATAAATTCAATGTATTTTTTATCATCTGTCTCAGATTTAACAAATCTTGCGAATAATCCAAACCATAAGAAACTGTCTTTAGAATTAAACATATCAGACATTTCATCTGTAACAACTTTCTCAAGTCTTTCTACCATATCTTCAAAATCATCAAAAACAGCAGATGTTGCATTATTTTTGATATACTCACACATATCTTCTTGCTTTTTTCTCCAATCTTCTAAGAAATTAGCAGCCATTACAGATTCCACCACTACACGATTTATTGTTCCATTCTTAAATTCTGATACATTATAACCACCCATGTCTTTAAAGAATGGCATATTTGAAATAGATTTAACCATTCCAGCATACTCCTCACCAAGTCTTGTAATACCCTTTTGTGAAGCTGTCATTGGTTTTCCCTCATTATATCTTGCAATATGATAAGCAATATCTTCACCTGAACAATTTAGATATTGAACAATTTCAAAGTTATAGTCATTAAATTTATCTTGTAATTCTTCTGGTAACTCTGAAAATTTCTTTCCACGAATATCAAACTCTCTCTTTTCATATACAGGGAAATTATTATCGTCAAATACTGTATCACCATTATCATCAACAACAGGTGCTTGATATTCAATCAACCAACGTCTAATATTTTTTGTAATTTTGTATACATCTTTTGAGAATGAATAAGCATTCGTACAACGCTGTTTACCATCTAAATCCCAAATAATAGCTATTCCATTAACTACCTGCTCAGCAAAAACAAGTGATGGAATAGGATTGCCTTGCAAAATGTCAGAAATCAGATTTCCTTTCATAGATGGAGTCCATTGCTCAGATTCTCTCTGAAGAGGATGATCAAAGCGAATGGTATGCTTATCTATTTTCTTTATAATAGAAGCAATACTAAGTCTATCTGGTTTACTTTTTTCCATTGTCTGTGTTAATTGCATTTGATTTTCCTCCTCTAATTCATAATCTGAATTTTCTTTTTTAAATAAAATACTAATGTTGGCAAATGACTTTAATTCTTTACAATGTTGATTATATTGTTTATCACTTAATTTTAATTTCTCTTTAATTTCAGAAACTGATATATCTTCCATTTTCATTTCTAAAATTTTTCTTTGGATAATTGGTAAATTACTAAGAAACTTCTCGATTCTTTCATCTTGAAAACCTCCAATATCTTCAAACAAGATTGTATCTATATTAAAATCAGATTGGATCATATCACCAATGGTAGAATTTTCGCTATCTCCTATCGGAGCATTCATATATACATCTGAAACAGAAATACGTTTTGGTTTTCCATTTTCGTCAAACACTTTATTCCCATTTTCATCTAAAAGTTCTATTTTAGTTGCTCTCTTGTCACGATTCTGTTTCTTAAACTCATCTACAATCGCCAAGCTTAATGCACCATACAAAAAACCATCAAAATCACCTTTAGATTTATCATATCTATTATGTTTGATAATATCTGTAAATACATCATTTCCAACAGAGTAAAACTCGTCCATGTCTCTTTCAGCAATTCCACCATATTTTCTATAGAATATTTGGTTTACTACATTATGAAGTTTTTTTGCATTGTTCTCATAATATGAATCTAATATTTTTTCCATATACGAATCTAATTTTTGTTTCATTTTAAGCACATCCAATCTGATTTTTAATTCCTTATCTATCTCTTGTTATATATTTCTGATATTCTTTATGTAATACTTCTCTGAAATCTAAATCATCATCATTTATTTTCTTATGTTTTGTTTCACTTCTACATCTAGGACAACGGCAGAATCTTTCATGTTTGTCCTTTGAGAATGACATAACACCAACCATTGGTATACAACAATATTCACAAAGATTCATAATCTTCACCATCCTCACAATCTTCAACTATTCTGTATGTAAATTTTCTTTTTGCTAAACCAGTGACCACTTTGTTTAGTTGCCCCCTATCAAGATTTCTAAAATCCATTTTTACCACACTTGATATAATGAGTTTTAAGTCTTTTATTCGTCTTCTTTCTTCTCTATTTCTCTTTATTTCGTTTCGTTCTTTCCATCCACCATACAAATCAACTTTTCCTTCAAATTCAATTTCATGCAAAATATTACTTAATTCCTTATCTAAATTAGATAATTTTTTATTTAACTCGTCTTTTGTTTTTTGTGCTTCCTTTAAAATGTCATTACAGATACCAAACTTTTCTATCCAGTTATTAATTTCATCGGTTACTTCATAATTATTTTTCTCAATTACTTTCTTTTCTATTTTTTTATCTGTATTTGTTGTTCTTGAAACGATATCAGGAATTGCCTCAACTTTAAAATTAAGTTTTCTTAATGTTTTAGGAAGACCACTAAGTACATTCTTAGCTTTTGAATATTCAAATAATGTTTTTTCATGCTCTGCACATGTTACTGGTTTCCCATTTTGATTAAGACGAATATACACATTTTTATGATTTTTTATAATGTAATCCACTCTCATCTTCTCCCTTCTTAAAAAATGGGTACAAAAAATAAATATATTTAGAATATTAATTAAAATATTCAAAACATTATAC
>CAMWUK010000062.1 GCA_947177415.1 uncultured Clostridiaceae bacterium | reverse complement strand
AAGACATCGCCCTTTCACGGCGGTAACACGGGTTCGATTCCCGTAGGAGTCATTTGGTAATTTAACTAAGTGGTGAGATATATGATGAATTTTTGTCATAAAGTTTTAATTGCCAAATACAATTAAATATGGCGACTTAGCCAAGTGGTAAGGCACGGGTCTGCAACACCCTGATCACCAGTTCAAATCTGGTAGTCGCCTCTTTTATAGCCTCATAAATATTTTGTTTATGAGGCTTTTGTTATGAAAACTTTAGTCTAAAATTCTGCATTTGGCTCAAAAGAATATGATAAAAAAATTGTACAAACACTTCCTTATTATGAAGAGTTTTAAAGAAGAGTATATAGATAGCTGGAAATCGTTTGATAGGGACAGGAACTATTCTCAAGTTTATCTTAATACATTATCTTCATCTGAGAGAGCAATTCATTTATATAAATCAGTCAGATTCATTTTAATTAGCAGATATATTTATGGTAATGAATTTAGAGTAGTGAGAGTATTCTTGGTCAGTAGATTAATGGAAATAATTTTAAAAAGACTTCTACAAAAAGATGCAATAATAGATTATGAGATTAAAGTATATTACATAGATCCATAGCATATAAAAATTTAACTCCCCATAAGAGTAGATTAACTTTTACTCTTATGGGGAGTTTCTTTTAATATAATACAGAGAAATTATACTAGTTTCTGGCCACAATTTGGACAAAAGTTTGCTTCGCCTGTTTTTTGACCACAATTTGGGCAGAAATTTGGTTTTGTACCAGTTCCAACGCTTTGAGTAGACTGGCTCATTGTATTTTGTTGTGGCATGTTTGCATTCATAGTTTGCATCATTTGGTTTGCCATTTGCATGCCCATCATCATACCAGTCATATCAGAAGCAACACCACCACCTTGTATTCTTCCAGAAGAAATACCATCTACCATAGACACCTGCTGATAACGGTTCATATCACCAATCATAGATTGTTCGGCATTTTTGTTAATCATTTGCTGGATATTTTCAGGATAGTTAAAACTCATAATTGTAAAGTTTGTAATGGATAATCCGCTATCACAAATTTGCATATCCAAATCGGTTTTAATACCATTTCCAATATCAAAGGAATTTGCCATAAGGTTAAACATGTCTTTTCCTTCTTTTGTAATCCACTTCATAAGAAGCTGGTCTAAAATAGCAGTGATACGTTGTTTTACGTCTTCTACTACATACATTTGTTTTACACCAGCAATCTTGTCAATAAGTGTCATGTAATCATTTACTTTAAAAGTAAAGGTTCCATTTGCACGAATTGGCAAACCACCTGGCATATTTGGAGTGGGGATGTTAATTGCATTTTTTGTACCCCATTTTACTTGAAATTCTTTTGTATTTACAAAAAGGACTTCTGCACGCATTCCACTGTTAAATCCAAATTTGAAGCCCTTTAAGGTAGATAGAAAAGGAATAATCTGTGATTCAATATCATACTCTCCATCATCCTTAAAAATTCCTTCAACACGCCCACTATTCATAAAGATAGCGTCCTGTCCTGGGCGAATAATTAATTTACTTCCTTTTTTGATTTCTCTGTTTGTCCATTTCCAGAAAATCATATCATCTCTAAATTCTTCCCATTCTACTACATTTGCTAATTGTCCGCTAAAAAATCCCATAATCATTTCCTCGCTTTCTACCATTTATGTATCCCTAATTATTTGTGTACTGCTATAAACCTAGTAAGTACAACAAAAACTTTATGCAAATCTTTGTTTTAATAAAGACTAATTTATACTTAGGTTCATAAATAATCTTAGTTGTATTATATAATATCTATATCCTTTTTGTAAAATACTATATTTGTTTTTAAGTGTATAATATTAAATTAAAAGTGACTACCTCCATGGCTGCCACCACTGCTACTTCCACCACCTCCAGAACTACTACTATCGGAATTGCTTTCCCGTTTTGTACGGGTAGTATGTGTCCGGATGTAATGATCATGTCTTCTAACAAGACTAGAACGTTCCCTATCCAAATAAGTTTGACCCGAGGCTGTCATTTTGCCGCCAGAGTGATATATCATCACACCAATAGTAATACCTCCAATTATAACAGATATTAAAAGTTGAAACCATATCTTAAGAAAAATATTGTCTGGATTAATACCTGGTTTAATTTTTTGGTAACGGTTCACCAATTGCATATATTTAGAATAAGCCTCTGTATAATCTTTGGCAGTTAGAGAAGAACTAATCTTAACAGAAACTTTTTTACAGCGACTATCATCTAGTTTGTATTTTAGGTCACCTTGTCCAGAGATATCTGCATAACGGTTAGGTGACAAATCTATGGTTAATATAGTACAATTATTGTAGGAATTTCCATATTTTTCTAAGAAAGAATCATAGAATGCTTCAGAATAGAATTCACAATCTTCCTCAGGGGAAGAACTATGTGAATAATCGTATTCTTCTCTGGTAGTAGTGGTGACAATCAAGTAGTTATTTCCTGTATCTTGATAATAAGATGCAGCAAGTTCTTCCAAGTCTTCTTTTTCTGAATTAGACAATGTGTTGGCGTAATCATATATTCGTTCTATACTTTCATCTGTGGCAGCCTTTACGATAAAAGATAATGGAAGAAAAGTGACCAACACCATAACAAGTAAAAAGAGTGAAGCTCCCTTTTTTGCTATACTATGCTTTTGGGTTTTTATCATACCCATACACCTCCTATTATAAACATAATTACTTTCAGAATTATGAAGGTAAGGATACTAATACCAGCAAATAAACTAATAGATTTTTCTGGACTAATTGGAGGTTTACCAACGATTTTGCCAGTTTGTCCATTCATCATAAAATTGTGTTCTGCATGTTCATAGTCATAGCAAAACATCCAAACAGGAAGTAAGGTATAGTATACATCTTCTGGTCGTATCTGGATATTTTTATGACGAATGTTAACAGAGCTGTAACTACTCATGGTAGAGCGGGCATAGTCTGTACAGTATTGGTTCGCTCGCTTTTCGACTCTAGGAAATAGTTCTTCATCTGTATAGTTGTATTTTTCAGCAAGATAGCCTGATAGGTAAGGTGTGCTGAAATCTTGCAAATTACCATAATCATAGGGTTCCAGCTTATCCATCATATCATCATCCATTTTTTCAGATGCATCAACTGGAATTTTATTATAGTATAAATTGACATCACGATAAACATCAAAATATTTTGTTTCTGTCACATCATATTCACCTTCAGTATATGTATGTACCTTCGTGCATTCTGCATGGATTTCTCCACGGGTATTTAAATCATATAACCAAAAAGGAACATACATGCCCGTTATGCTTTTAAGACGATTAGATTTTTTAAAAGCATTTGGAAGTAATAAGCCTTTTCCGCACCATTTACGAAATGCTTCTTCAGCTTGTGATTTTGTGATGGAAAATGGAATTATTTTGGAAGGGGATAAATCACCACTTAGACGGTCTCCTAAAATCATAGGGGCATCACAGAAGCTGCATGTAGTGGCAGAGGTGTCTTTATCTGTAATTAGGATAGCACCACAGTTTTTGCATTGATATTGGGCAGTGCTATCGTCTTCGTATGTCTGATGACTGGTTTCAGAAATAAAGTCCCGGTAGCTTCCAGTTTCTAATTGTTCTTGATGTCGCTCCATCTTTTCAATATTTTCATCCAAACCACAGCTTTCGCAATGTAACATGCCTGTTTCAGCACTAAATGCCATATCAGCACCACAATTTGGGCATTTATATTGAATGACCATATTCATTTCTCCTTTCGTATGGTTTTGTTGAAAGATACTGGTATCTGTTTCATGTAACAGTTCAGCCAAGGGGCTGTCCTGTTACGGCTCACAGCAAGCTGACGCATGCAAATTGCTGTGAGCCACACTTAATTTACACTTTCATACGTCCCTGCACAGCAAGGTGTGCAGGGATTACCTGAACTGTTATTGTTTCATACCTTACAAGGTTGGGTAATAGACATATAAAAAGGCTGTTAACCAGAAACAGACACGTTCTTGGTAAACAGCCCGTAAAAAGTCATTGTAACAGTTCAGCCGAGGGCTGAACTGTTACGGAATTGGGCAAGCTTCGCATATGAATTGCCCAATTCCTCTCCTGTTTTAAGCATTTATACGGTCTGCACAGCGGAGTGTGCAGACCTGCCTGAACTGTTACAAGTCATCGCTTTTAATGTTGTCCTAAGCTTGCTTTGAGAGCCGCCAACTCATCATCTACATTTGAAGTGGAACCTGCATATTTTGCAGTTAAATCTTCAATACTATCACTTGGACCAGCATTTAATTCAGCCATTGCATTTGCTTTATCCATAGCAGCATTTGCTTTTGCTTCCATACGTTCAAAAGCAGAAATAGAACTATTGCCATTCATGTTGGAAGTCATTTTGTTCAAACGCTCTTGGGTTTTTGCAACAGCCATTTTTCCTTTAATCATTTCCTTACGGGAATTAAGTTCATTGATATCTTTTACAAGTTTATCGTGCATATTACGCATGTTAGTAGCATTCGTGTGGGCTAAATCATACGCTTGCTGTAAACCTGCCTGTTTGCTTGTTAATGCACCTTTCTTCTCAAGGAATTTTTTCGCATCATCTTCGTTACCTGCTTCCAGTGCTTTTATTGCATATTGTTGCATTTTGTTGATTTCAGCAGTACATTCATCCAATTCACGTTTGGAACGCTGTTCTTCAGCCATAACTACAGCAGTTTCTGATTTCACCTTACCTAAATCACTGTTTAGGTTACGTAAACATTGCTCAATCATTTTTTCTGGATCTTCTGCTTTATCTAATAAAGCATTGATGTTAGATGACATAATGTCTTTAAATCTTGTTAGAATTCCCATAAGTAATACCTCCATAATATTGTTGTTTCACAATATAAATCCTTTGTGATGTATGTTTTGTTTCTATAGTTTTATTTTAGTGTTTTTTTTATCCTCCGTCAAGGTGAAAAGAATTAAAATATGATTAGAAAGTAACAGTTCAGGTAGATCTGCACATTGTGCTGTGCAGCTCGTAAAAAAGACTAAAACAGGATTGGACTTGCACAGATGAAAAACAGCATATATAATAAGTAGAATAGATGTATCTCTTCAGTGGTTGAGCAGATACCAATAGATAAAATATGGCTAGAGAAAGGAAAAATGATAAGATGTGGATAGCAGATAACTGGAAGGATTATGAGGTGTTGGATTGTTCTCAAGGGGAGAAACTGGAGCGATGGGGAAAATATACTTTAGTAAGACCAGATCCTCAAGTAATTTGGAATACACCTAGGAGACATACTGGCTGGAAGAAGAAAAATGCACACTATCATCGTAGTAAAAAGGGTGGCGGAGAATGGGAATTCTTTGATCTACCTAAACAGTGGCAGATACATTATAAAGATTTAACATTTAATTTACAGCCATTTAGTTTTAAGCACACTGGCTTATTCCCAGAACAAGCAGCAAATTGGGATTGGTTTAGTGAGTTAATTTATAATAAGAAGAAAAGAAATCCAAATAAAGAAATTAAGGTTTTAAATTTATTTGCATATACAGGAGGAGCTACAGTTTCTGCAGCGAAAGCTGGAGCGGCTGTTACCCATGTGGATGCTTCTAAAGGGATGGTAACATGGGCAAAGGAAAATGCAGTATCTTCTGGATTGAAGGATGCACCTATCCGCTGGATTGTAGATGATTGTGTGAAATTTGTAGAAAGAGAGATTCGTAGAGGCAATACCTATGAAGGGATTATTATGGATCCACCCTCTTATGGAAGAGGACCAAAAGGAGAAATCTGGAAGATAGAAGAGAAAATTTTTCCTTTTATTGAACTATGTACGAAAATACTATCCCCTAATCCGCTTTTTTATTTAGTAAATTCTTATACAACAGGGTTACAGCCAGCAGTTCTTTCTTATATGATGGGAAGTACAATTGTTCCAAAATTCGGTGGAGAAGTACAAGCAGAAGAAATTGGATTGCCGGTTACAAATAGTGGATTAGTACTGCCGTGTGGAGCTTCTGGAAGATGGCAGAACATATAAAAAGGCTGAATTTTAGTAAAGATGTATACAATGAAGAAGAAATAAAGATAGATTTTGTTAAAGTTTATTTGCCTTAAAAGGAAAAAATTACTTGCCAACTAAAGAAAAATAAGGTATACTAATAACTGCTGTGACATTGATAGCTGTGAAGTGTGAGGTTGCTTTGTTTAACAAAGGTTTTCCACGGAGCGAATGTCAAGTTAGGAAACTGGCGACAAGTCACTGTACAACAATAGAACTCTGCAACAGCAGATGAGACGTGTGTGGATATTTTATTTAAAGTAAGGATGATACACACGGGGTAGTGTACAGTCACCACTTGTCGTACTGAAATTAAGTGCGAAAAGGAGGCGGCTTTTTTTATGGCAGCAAGTCAAGTAATGAGAATTACATTGAAGGCTTATGATCATCAGTTAATCGATCAGTCAGCTGGAAAAATCGTTGAAACTGTAAAGAAGACAGGATCTAAGGTGAGTGGACCTGTACCTTTGCCAACTAAGAAAGAGGTAGTTACTATTCTTAGAGCAGTTCACAAGTATAAAGATTCCAGAGAACAGTTCGAGCAGAGAACACATAAAAGATTGATCGATGTGATCACACCAAGCCAGAAGACAGTTGATGCATTATCAAGATTAGAAATGCCAGCTGGTGTTTACATCGATATTAAGATGAAGAACAAATAATGAATGAAAGAATCCTTAGGGTTTATATATAGAGTCCAAGTAACGAGTAAATGAAGCGTTTATGGATACCAAGCACTCGGTGTAAGCCGTCTAGGATGAGCGTCTAGTTACGCTCCGCTGTAGATTTTATAGGAGGTGCATTGATATGAAGAAGGCTATTTTGGCTACAAAGGTCGGAATGACACAAATCTTCAACGAAGATGGAGTATTGACTCCGGTAACTGTATTACAAGCTGGACCATGTTCGGTAACTCAGGTTAAGACTGTGGAAAATGATGGATATAGTGCAGTTCAAGTTGGTTATGGAGATATCCGCGAAGGATTGGTTAATAAACCACGCAAAGGACATTTTGCAAAAGCAGGTGTTGAAAACAAAAGATTTCTTAAAGAGTTTAAGTTTGACAACGCAGAAGAATATCAGGTAGGTCAGGAAATCAAAGTTGATATTTTTGAAGCTGGTGATAAGATTGATGCAACAGCTACTTCAAAGGGTAAAGGTTTCCAAGGTGCAATTAAGAGACATGGTCAGTCCAGAGGACCTATGGGACATGGTTCAAAATTCCACAGACATGCAGGTTCTAACGGTGCTTGTTCAGACCCTTCTAAGGTATTTAAAGGCAAGAAGATGCCAGGTCAGATGGGTAATGTTCAGGTAACCATCCAGAATCTTGAAGTTGTTAGAGTGGACGCTGAGAATGATGTAATCTTAGTAAAAGGTGCTGTACCAGGACCTAAGAAATCAATGGTAGTTTTAAGAGAAGCTGTAAAGGCAAACTAGGCTTTAAGGAAGGAGGCAATCACAGATGGCAAACGTATCTGTTTTTAATATGGAAGGCAAAGAAGTAGATAAGTTAGAACTTAATGATACTATTTTTGCTGCACCAATAAATGAACATTTAGTTCACATGGCAGTTAAACTACAACTTGCTAACAAACGTCAGGGAACACAGAGTGCAAAAACACGTTCTGAAGTTCGTGGCGGTGGAAGAAAACCATGGAGACAAAAAGGAACAGGACATGCAAGACAAGGTTCTACAAGATCTCCACAATGGACAGGTGGAGGAGTTGTATTTGCTCCAAAGCCAAGAGATTATTCTTTTAAAATGAATAAGAAAGAAAAGAATGCAGCTCTTAGGTCTGTATTAACTTCTAAAGTGAATGATTCTAAATTTATTGTTTTAGATGAGTTTAAATTAGATGCAATTAAGACAAAAGAAGTTGTTAATGTTCTTAAAAATTTGAATGTAGAAAAAGCTTTGGTAGTTCTTGGTGATAAGGACGAAAATGTAATGATGTCTGCAAGAAATATCCCTACAGTAAGAACAGCTTTGACTAATACAATTAATGTGTATGATATATTAAAGTATGACACAGTTGTTATTACTAAGGACGCTGTAGCAAAAATTGAGGAGGTATACGCATAATGGCAGATTTAAAATATTATGATGTGATCCTTAAACCGGTTATTACTGAAAAAAGTATGAATGCTATGGCTGAGAAAAAGTATACTTTCTTGGTTCATACAGATGCTACAAAGAACCAGATTAAGGAAGCGGTTGAAAAAATGTTCGAAGGAACAAAAGTTGCTAGCGTAAACACTATGAATCAGGATGGTAAAAAGCGTAGACGCGGTATGGTTGTTGGAAAAACAGCTAAGACAAAGAAAGCGATTGTAAAATTGACAGAAGAAAGCTCTGATATCGAGATTTTTGAAGGTCTTTAATTAGAATTCATAGACGAACGAATTAAGGTTTTTTATAACCGATAAGAATAAAAATGACACGCACGCATGCGTGGACACATTGAAAGGAGTGCAAAAAATGGGAATTAAAAAATTTAACCCATATACACCTTCCAGAAGACATATGACTAGCTCTGATTTCTCTGAAATCACAACAAATAAACCTGAGAAATCCTTAACAACTTCTTTGAAGAAAAATGCTGGTCGTAATAATCAGGGAAAGATTACAGTTAGACACCATGGTGGTGGTTCTAGAAGAAAATATAGAATTATCGACTTTAAGAGAAAGAAAGATGGTATTCCTGCAACAGTAAAATCTATCGAATATGATCCAAACAGAACAGCAAATATTGCTCTTATCTGTTATGCAGATGGAGAGAAAGCATATATTCTTGCACCTGCTGGATTAGAGGTAGGACAAACTGTTATGAATGGTTCTACTGCAGAAATCAATGTAGGAAACTGCTTAGCACTTGAAGATATTCCGGTTGGTACAGAAGTGCATAATATTGAGTTATATCCTGGTAAGGGTGGACAGTTGGTTCGTTCTGCAGGTAACAGTGCACAGCTTATGGCAAAGGAAGGGAAATATGCAACACTTAGATTACCTTCTGGAGAAATGAGAATGGTACCTATTATTTGTAGAGCAACTATCGGACAGATTGGTAATGCGGATCATGGTTTGATTAACATTGGTAAAGCTGGACGTAAGCGTCACATGGGTATCAGACCTACAGTTCGTGGTTCTGTTATGAACCCTAATGACCATCCACATGGTGGTGGTGAAGGTAAGACAGGTATCGGTCGTCCAGGCCCTGTTACTCCATGGGGTAAACCTGCTCTTGGATTAAAGACAAGAAAGAAGAATAAACAATCCAACAAGTTAATCGTAAGAAGAAGAGACGGTAAGGCGTTGGCAAAATAATAAAGTTAGGCAAATGTTTTGAAGGAGGTTAAACCTATGGCACGTTCATTAAAGAAGGGACCTTTTGCTGATAAAAGCTTACTTAAGAAAGTAGATGCTCTTAATGCAGCAAATGATAAACAGGTTATTAAAACTTGGTCACGTCGTTCTACTATTTTTCCACAGTTTGTTGGACACACATTTGCTGTGCATGATGGTAGAAGACATGTGCCTGTATATGTGACAGAAGATATGGTTGGACACAAACTTGGTGAGTTTGTTTCAACAAGAACATATAGAGGACATGGAAAAGACGAGAAAAAAGGTAGAAAATAATTCTTGATGAAATAAATTGTTTCGGAATTTAAAAAAGGTAATATTCGAAAGGAGGATTCATCCATGGCTAAAGGACATAGATCCCAAATCAAAAAAGAAAGAAATGAGCAGAATCGTGAAACCAGACCATCAGCTAAGTTATCTTATGCTAGAGTATCTGTGCAGAAAGCCTGTTTTGTTTTGGATGCGATTAGAGGCAAGGATGTGAATACAGCACTTGGTATTTTGGCATACAATCCAAGATATGCTTCAAGTTTAATAGAAAAGTTATTAAAATCAGCAATTGCAAATGCTGAAAATAATAACGGAATGAACCCAGAAAACCTTTATGTAGCAGAGTGTTATGCAAATAAAGGACCAACAATGAAGAGAATCAGACCAAGAGCACAGGGTAGAGCTTATAGAATCGAAAAGAGAATGAGCCACATCACTGTAATTCTTGATGAAAGATAAGGAGGTTAATCATGGGACAGAAAGTTAATCCTCATGGGTTAAGAGTCGGTGTTATTAAAGAATGGGACTCTAGATGGTATGCAGAAGACAATTTTGCAGATTGTTTGGTAGAAGATTATAATATTAGAAAATTTTTAAAAGATAAATTGTACAGTGCTGGTATCGCTAAGATTGAAATTGAGAGAGCTGCTGACAGAGTTAAAATTATTGTTCACACTGCTAAACCGGGTGTTGTTATCGGTAAAGGTGGAGCTGAAATTGAAAAGTTAAAAACAGAGTTAGTTAAATTTACTGATAAAAAAGTGTTAGTAGATATCAAAGAAGTGAAGAAACCAGATGTGGATGCACAGTTAGTTGCTGAAAATATCGCTACTCAGTTAGAGAATCGTGTTTCTTTCAGACGTGCTATGAAATCTACTATGTCTAGAGCAATGAAAGCTGGTGCAAAAGGTATCAAGACAGCAGTAGCTGGTCGTTTGGCTGGTGCAGATATGGCTCGTACAGAATTTTATAGCCAAGGTACTATTCCGTTGCAGACATTGCGTGCAGATATTGATTATGGATTTGCAGAAGCTGATACAACTTATGGTAAATTGGGCGTGAAAGTATGGATTTACCAAGGTGAAGTACTTCCAACAAAAGCAGGAAAAAAGGAAGGGAGCGATAAATAATGTTAATGCCTAAAAGAGTAAAACGTCGTAAACAGTTCCGTGGTACTATGAAAGGTAAAGCATTACGCGGAAATAAGATTACAAACGGCGAATTTGGTATTGTTGCTTTAGAGCCAGCATGGATTAGATCAAACCAGATTGAAGCTGCCCGTATTGCAATGACACGTTACATTAAGCGTGGTGGTAAGGTTTGGATTAAAATTTTCCCAGATAAACCAGTAACAGCAAAACCTGCTGAAACTCGAATGGGTTCTGGAAAAGGAACATTAGAGTACTGGGTAGCTGTAGTAAAGCCAGGACGTGTTATGTTTGAAATTTCTGGTGTTCCTGAAGAAACAGCTAGAGAAGCTTTAAGACTTGCAACACACAAGTTGCCAGTTAAGTGTAAAGTTGTTTCTCGCGCAGACTTAGAAGGAGGTGCGGGCAGTGAAGAGTAAGCAGTTTGTAAATGATTTAAAAGAGAAGTCAGTAGCTCAGTTAAATGATGAATTAGTAGCTGCTAAGAAGGAACTTTTCAACTTGAGATTCCAAAACGCAACAAATCAGTTAGATAATACAAGCAGAATTAAAGAAGTCAGAAAGAATATCGCAAGAATTCAGACTATTATGACTGCAAAAGCAGCAGAATAATTACCTGTATCGTTTCACAGGAATTTAAGAAAGGAGATATTGTTGTGGAAAGAAATTTGAGAAAAACTCGTACTGGAAAAGTAGTTAGTAATAAGATGGATAAAACAATCGTAGTTGCAGTTGTTGACAACGTAAAGCATCCTCTTTACAACAAAATCGTTAAGAGAACTTACAAGTTGAAAGCTCATGATGAGAATAATGAATGCAACATTGGTGATAGAGTTAAAGTTATGGAAACAAGACCTTTGTCAAAAGATAAAAGATGGAGACTTGTAGAAATTATTGAAAAAGCAAAATAATTTTTTGCGGTTTAGATAGATTATTCTGAAAGGAGTATTGACATGATCCAACAAGAATCAAGACTTAAGGTTGCAGACAATACTGGTGCAAAAGAATTACTTTGCATTAGAGTATTGGGTGGTTCAACTAGAAGATATGCGAATATTGGTGACATCATTGTTGCTACGGTCAAAGATGCAACACCTGGTGGAGTTGTAAAAAAAGGTGATGTTGTAAAGGCAGTTGTAGTTCGTACGGTTAAAGGCGCTCGTCGTAAAGATGGTTCTTACATTAAATTTGATGAGAACGCTGCAGTTATCATCAAAGATGATAAGAATCCAAGAGGAACTCGTATTTTCGGACCTGTTGCTAGAGAATTAAGAGAAAAGCAGTTTATGAAAATCGTTTCATTAGCACCAGAAGTATTATAAGGAGGTGTCAAGAATGGCAATGAGTAAAATTAAAAAAGGCGATCAGGTTATTGTAATCGCTGGTAAGGACGTAAAGAAACAGGGAACTGTAAAGAGCGTTAAGAATGGTAAAGTAGTAGTAGAAGGCGTTAATATCGTTACTAAACACGCTAAACCAAGCCAGGCAAATCCAAATGGTGGTATTATAACTATGGAGGCTCCAATTGATGTATCAAATGTTATGTATTTGAGTAAAGGTAAGCCTTCCAGAATCGGATTTAAAATAGAAGGTGACAAAAAGGTTCGTTTTGCTAAGGCAACAGGCGAAGTGATTGACTAATTCTAAGGAAGGAGGTCCAATAAGTTGGCTAGATTAAAAGAAACATATTTAAAGGAAATCGTTGATGGCATGACTAAGAAATTCGGATATAAGAATGTTATGGAAGTGCCTAAGTTAGATAAAATTGTTATTAATATGGGTGTTGGCGAAGCAAAAGACAATGCAAAAGTTCTTGAAACTGCTGTTAGAGATCTTGAGATTATTGCAGGTCAGAAGGCAGTTTTGACTAGAGCAAAGAAATCCGTTGCTAACTTCAAAATCAGAGAGGGTATGCCAATCGGATGTAAGGTTACATTGAGAGGCGAGAAGATGTATGAATTTGCAGATCGTCTTATTAACTTGGCATTACCTCGTGTACGTGACTTTAGAGGTGTAAATCCTAATGCATTTGATGGAAGAGGAAATTATGCTCTTGGTATTAAGGAACAGTTGATTTTCCCAGAAATTGAATATGATAAAGTTGATAAAGTTAGAGGTATGGATGTTATCTTTGTAACAACTGCAAAAACTGATGAAGAGGCTCGTGAATTATTAGCACAATTCGGTATGCCGTTTAAGAAATAGTTAGGAGGGAAATTCATGGCTAAAACATCAATGAAAGTAAAACAGCAGCGTAAAGCTAAATTCTCTACAAGAGAATACAATCGTTGCAAAATTTGTGGACGTCCACATGCTTATTTGAGAAAATACGGAATTTGCAGAATTTGCTTCCGTGAATTAGCATACAAGGGACAGATTCCTGGTGTAAAAAAAGCAAGTTGGTAGAATATATAATGTCTCATAAGTGCCGGCATAACTTGCGTTATGTCTGGTAACATGAGTCATTCGGAAAGCGAGCATGCTTTCTAGATTGTTTAAGGAGGCAAAATCACATGACAATGAGCGATCCAATCGCAGATATGCTTACAAGAATTCGTAATGCAAATACTGCTAAACATGATACAGTAGATGTACCTGCTTCAAAAATGAAGATAGCTATTGCAGAAATCCTTTTAAAAGAGGGTTATATCAAGAAATATGATATCGAAGAAATTGGTGCATTTAAGACCATTCACATTACATTAAAATATGGTAAAGATAAAAACGAGAAAATTATTACCGGTTTAAAGAGAATTTCTAAACCTGGTCTTCGTGTTTATGCTAATGTGGAAGAACTTCCAAAAGTACTTGGTGGTCTTGGTGTTGCAATTATTTCTACAAATAAAGGTGTATTAACAGACAAAGAAGCAAGAAAAGCAAATGTTGGTGGAGAAGTATTAGCATTTGTATGGTAGTTTGTTTATATAAATAAATTTTCAAATAAATTTAGGAGGTGCGGGCATGTCACGTATAGGAAGAATGCCTATCGCGGTACCAGCAGGAGTAACTGTTGATATTGCAGAAAATAATAAAGTGACTGTAAAAGGTCCTAAGGGAACATTGGAAAGAGTGTTGCCTTCAGAGATGACTATTAAGATGGAAGGTTCTGAAATTCTTGTTACAAGACCAAATGACTTAAAGAAGATGAAATCTTTACATGGTTTGACCAGAACATTAATTTACAATATGGTAGTTGGTGTTACTGATGGATATGAAAAAGTTCTTGAAGTTAATGGTGTAGGTTACAGAGCTGCAAAACAGGGGAAAACTTTAACATTATCTCTTGGATATTCACACCCTGTAGTTATGGAAGATCCAGAAGGAATCGAAACTGTTCTTGATGGACAGAACAAGATTACTGTTAAAGGTATTGATAAAGAAAAAGTTGGCCAATACGCTGCTGAAATCAGAGAGAAGAGAACACCGGAACCTTATAAGGGTAAAGGTATCAAATATGCTGATGAAGTGATTAGACGTAAAGTTGGTAAGACTGGTAAGAAATAATTAAAGGAGTGAAAACGCAATGGTTAGAAAAGAAGCAAGAAGTAAAGTTCGTGTTAATAAACATAGAAGATTACGCAATCGTTTTTCTGGAACAGCAGAAAGACCACGTTTAGCTGTATTCAGAAGTAATAATCATATGTATGCTCAAATTATTGATGATACAGTTGGAAATACCTTAGTTTCAGCGTCTACTCTTCAGAAAGATGTTAAGGCTGAATTGGAAAAGACAAACGATGTTGCTGCTGCAGCACATTTGGGAACAGTAATTGCAAAGAAAGCATTGGATAAAGGTATCAAGACTGTTGTCTTTGATAGAGGCGGATTTATATATCAAGGAAAGATCAAAGCTTTAGCTGAAGCAGCAAGAGAAGCTGGTCTGGAGTTCTAAGCAAGGAGGAGAATACATGAAACGTACAATCGTTGATGCTAGTCAGTTAGAATTAGAAGATAACGTTGTATCCATTAAACGTGTAACCAAGGTAGTAAAAGGTGGACGTAACATGAGATTTACTGCTTTAGTTGTTGTAGGTGACAAAAACGGACATGTTGGTGCAGGTTTAGGAAAAGCAACAGAAATACCTGAAGCGATTCGCAAGGGTAAAGAAGATGCGATAAAGAGTTTAATTGAACTGCCAATTGATGAAAATGGTAGTGTACCACATGACTTTGTTGGAAAATTTGGTAGTGCAGAAGTATTATTAAAGCGTTCCCCAGAGGGTACTGGTATTATCGCTGGTGGTCCAGCTCGTTCCGTATTGGAATTGGCAGGATTTAAGAATATCCGTACAAAGTCATTAGGTTCTAATAACAAACAGAATGTTGTTCTTGCAACAATCGAAGGATTGAAGAACTTGAAAACTCCAGAAGAAGTTGCAAAACTTCGTGGTATTTCTGTAGATCAGTTATATAATTAGAATGAGTAACCGTTTACGCAAGATATGCCTCTGTTGTATGTGAAATACATACAATAGGCATATAAGTGCGTAGTCAGTTGTTCCCTATGGGATGACAGATTGAAACTAGTATACAAAGTAAATATTTGAATTTACATTGGGTATGCAGAAAAGAGGTTTAAAATGGCAAATAAATTAAGAATTACATTAGTAAAATCGCCAATCGGTGCAATTCCTAAGCATAAGGCCACAGTAGAAGCACTTGGTCTTAAGAAAATGCACAAAACAGTTGAGTTACCAGATAATGAGGCTGTTAGAGGTATGGTTTGGCATGTTAAACATTTAGTAAAGGTTGAAGAGATTTAATAAAAAGTAAGGAGGTGCTTTTGATGAATTTATCAGAATTAAGACCAGCAGAAGGTTCTAAGCACAACGACAACTTTAGAAGAGGTCGTGGTCATGGTTCAGGAAATGGTAAGACTGCAGGTAAAGGTCATAAGGGACAAAAAGCTCGTTCTGGTGCACCAAGACCAGGTTTTGAAGGTGGACAGATGCCTTTATATAGAAGATTGCCTAAGAGAGGTTTTACTTGTAGAAATTCAAAAGATATCGTAGCAATCAATTTGGATAAACTTAATTGTTTTGATGACAATGCAACTGTTACTGTTGAAACATTAATGGAAGTTGGCATTATTAAAAATCCAAAGGATGGCGTTAAAATTCTTGGAAATGGAGAATTAACTAAGAAGCTTCAAGTTAAAGTTGATGCATTTAGTGCATCTGCAAAAGAAAAAATAGAAGCACTTGGTGGAACAGCAGAGGAGGTTTAATATGTTAAAAAAATTCCGTGATGCTTTCAAAGTTAAAGATATTAGGAATAAATTAATATACACCTTTTTTGCATTAATTGTTGTGAGAATTGGCTCACAGCTTCCAATTCCTGGAGTAAGCAGAGACTATTTTGCAAGCTTTTTCCAAGGACAGACTGCACTAAACTTTTTTGATGCAATGACTGGTGGATCTTTCTCCACCTTGTCTGTCTTTGCTTTAAGTATTACACCATATATTACTTCTTCTATCATTATGCAATTATTAACAATTGCAATTCCTCGTCTGGAAGAATTACAAAAAGATGGGGAAGAAGGAAGAAAGAAGATTACAGAGTGGACACGTTATATTGCAGTAGTTTTGGCACTTATGGAAAGTACAGCAATGGCTGTCGGATTCGGTAGAAGTGGATATTTTGAAGGTGGATTTAGTGCAACAGCCGTTATTATTAGTGTTGCTGCATTGACTGCAGGTTCTGCTTTCTTAATGTGGCTTGGTGAAAGAATTACTGAAAAAGGAGTTGGAAATGGTATTTCTATCATTCTTTTGATTAATATTGTTTCCAGAATTCCAGAGGATATGAAGAACATCTTCATGAATAAGGTAATGAAAGTATCAAGTGTGGGTGGTAAATTTGCTGCAGGTGTACTTGTGGTAGGTATTATTCTTGTAATGGTAATATTTATCATTATTCTTTCTGATGGTGAAAGAAGAATTTCTGTGCAATATGCAAAGAAATTACAAGGAAGAAGAATGGTTGGTGGACAGTCATCACATATTCCTTTGAAGGTGAATACAGCAGGTGTAATTCCTGTTATTTTTGCAGGTTCCCTGATGTCTTTTCCAATCGTTATTGCAAGCTTTTTTGGTGTAGCACCACAGTCGGGTGACGGAGCAACATTAATTCAAAAACTTTTAAAAGTTTGTAATCAGAACGATTGGTGTAATATAAAAAATATTTATGAATTTAAATATACTTTGGGTTTATTAGTTTATATTGTTTTGGTTATTTTCTTTGCATATTTCTATACATCTGTTACATTCAATCCAATTGAAGTAGCAAATAATATGAAGAAGCAAGGAGGATTTATTCCGGGAATTCGTCCTGGAAAACCAACCACAGACTATTTAACTAAGGTATTAAATTATGTTATCTTTATTGGAGCAGTTGGTCTTACCATTGTAGCAGTTGTACCAATTATATTCTCTGGTGCATTTGATGCAAGTGTGTCTTTTAGTGGAACATCTTTAATCATTATTGTTGGTGTTGTTCTTGAAACAATGAAACAAATTGATGCACAGATGTTAGTACGTCACTATAAAGGGTTCCTAGGTGAGTAATTGCGAATCAGATTTAGCTGTGGTTGTATGAACTACAGCTAAATTTTGTTTAAAGGATAATGAAACTGAGATTATTTATGGTTAATGGGGCATGTATAATTGCGGTTAAAAAATGAAATTAGTAAATGAGAGAAAGGTTAGGTAAGACAATGAAAATTATTATGTTAGGTGCACCTGGTGCTGGAAAAGGCACACAGGCAAAGAGAATTGCAGAGAAATATAATATTCCACATATTTCTACAGGTGATATTTTTAGAGCTAATATTAAAAATGGAACAGAACTTGGGAAAAAAGCAAAGACATATATGGATCAGGGATTACTTGTTCCAGATGAATTAGTGGTAGATCTGGTAGTTGACCGGGTAGCACAAGATGATGCAAAAAATGGATATGTTTTAGATGGTTTTCCAAGAACAATTCCGCAGGCAGAAGCTTTGGATGCTGCTTTGGAAAAAATAAATGATAAGGTAGATTATGCCATTGATGTAGATGTTCCAGATTCTAATATTATTGATAGAATGTCCGGAAGACGTGCTTGTGTTGGATGTGGAGGAACTTACCATATTGTATACAATCCAACAAAAGCAGAAGATGTTTGTGATGCATGTGGAGGACAGCTTATTTTAAGAGATGATGATAAGCCAGAAACTGTTGAGAATCGTTTGAAAGTATATCATGATCAGACACAGCCACTTATTGATTATTATACAAAGAAATCTATTTTAAAATCAGTAGATGGAACAAAAGATATGAATGAAGTGTTTGAAAATATTGTGAAAATACTAGAGGTGTAAAAGATGGCTGCTATTACTATTAAATCTGCAAAAGAAATTGAACTAATGCAGGAAGCAGGAAGAATTCTTGCCATTGTACATGATGAATTAGAAAAATTTATTAAACCAGGTATTTCTACTATGGATATTGACCGCAAGGGATATGAAATCATCAAGAGTTTTGGATGCATACCTTCTTTTCTAAATTATAATGGTTTTCCGGGTTCGATTTGTGTATCTGTAAATGATGAAGTAGTACATGGTATTCCTAATAAGAAGCATTTTCTTAGAGAAGGAGATATTGTAAGCCTGGATGCTGGCGTAATTTATAAGGGATATCATTCTGATGCTGCAAGAACCCATGCTGTGGGCGAGATAAGTTCCGATGCACAAAGACTGATTGATGTTACCAAACAAAGTTTCTTCGAGGGAATAAAGTTTGCTAAAGCTGGAAATCATTTACATGATATTTCAAAAGCGATACAAAAGTATGTGGAAAGTAATGGATATTCTGTCGTGCGGGATTTGGTAGGTCATGGCATTGGCAAAGACTTACATGAAGAACCACAAATTCCGAATTTTAAAACAATTGGAAGAGGTCCTAAATTAGTACCAGGTATGACTCTTGCAATTGAGCCAATGGTAAATATGGGAGCTTATGATGTATGGTGGTTAGAGGATGACTGGACGGTGGTAACACAAGATGGCTCTATGTCTGCCCATTATGAGAATACTATTTTGATTACTGAGGGCGAACCAGAGATTTTGTCTCTAAAGAAATAGAAAGAGAGTTTTATTATGTATGAGTATAAAAAAGGACATCTGGTTGTTTCTATGGCAGGGCATGATAAAGGAACATTTTATATCATAAATGATGTACAAGGAGAATATGCTTTTTTGGTGGATGGTAAATACAAAACTCTTGAAAAGCCCAAAAAGAAAAAATTAAAGCATATTCAATTTGTGGCAGATTTTTGTGAGAGATTAGAAGAAAAACCAAGAAATGAAATGTACAAAAATGTATTAAAACAATATAAGAAAGAATTGGAAACAAAAGGAAACTCTCCTTTGTAAAACTGTTTTGCAGCTAGTAATGATAAAGATATAGGGAGTTTTGTAAAAGAGAGATGGATTTAGCATTAGGAGGTTGATTTTTATGTCAAAAGCAGATGTAGTGGAAATTGAAGGAACAGTAGTAGAAAAATTGCCAAACGCCATGTTTCAGGTAGAGCTGGAAAATGGACATAAAGTTTTGGCACATATTAGTGGTAAGTTGAGAATGAACTTTATTCGTATCTTGCCTGGTGATAAGGTAACATTAGAGTTATCTCCTTATGATTTGTCAAAAGGAAGAATTATTTGGAGAGATAAATAAGGAAAGGTGTAACTATTAAGGTAATTAAATAAAAGACTCAGACCAGTTGAGAGAGTATGTTGCAATACATGTAGAGCTTGTATAACTTGCAATACAAAACGCTAAAAAAAGTAAAAGCTGGTCTGATGTTTTTTATCTATGTAACAAAAAAGAAAAACTAAAAAAGGTAAATTAAGTATGGAGGGAAATAAGATGTTAAGAAATATAATGAGAAAAAACATAGTATTACTTAAAAAAATAGTATTTGCAATTTTGACATTAGGTTGTGTAGTTTATCATAGCAATGATGTACAGGCACAGGCGAAACAAAGCGAGGTGAGTAGCATTAGTCTTGCAGAACATTTGGAGTACAGTGACAGGGATTTGTTGGAATTGGTTAAAGCAATGGGAGATGAACTTGAGGTAGAAAATATACAAGATTTCGTTATTGGTAAGGAGGTAGATTGTTTTAATCTGGATACCAAAGATGTAGTTAGGTATGTACCGATTTTATGTAAGAATAAGTGTGTCTTTCTTGCTGTTATTGAGACAGGGGGGACATTGTCAATATCCAATGATATAGAATTTTATCAAAATTTTTTAAATAAATGTGTGAAAAATGAAACATATTTGTTTTATATTGTAGATGATAGAATTTATGCGTCAAGTAGAGATAAAACATTTTTATTAGATACATTTTCCAAACAAGAGAAAAAAGGGGAACTAAACTCTTTTCAAAAATATAATTTTACGGAAAAGATAAAGTATATTAAGAAAGAATTTGATTGCAAATTGAGAAACACAGTCTCTGACGAGGATAGTATTCAATTAGGTAATTTAGAGAATGACAATACAATACTGAGTAATAGTCAAATGACTGGGAGTAGTGCTGCATCTACAACTGAATCTAATAGATGTGGGATAACGAATTTTGTTAAACAGATTAGTAATACTTGTTGGGCGGCATCTGTTGCTACTATTGTGAATTATAAAAAAAATAAAAACTTAACTGTATATGATATATGTAATAAAATGGGAATCTCGGTTTATGAAGGTGCAAATTTGATTGAAACAAGAGATGCACTAAACTCTTATGGTTTATTATATCATATTAAAGAGGCTTATTTAGTTTGGGGATACATCTGTAAAAATATTGACAAGGATAAACCATTTTGTATGGCACTACAAACAGCAAAGAAAGAGGGGCATATTGTAACAGGATATGGATATATAAGTTCTTCTAACGGTACAAAAAAGATTGTAGTTTGGGATCCAAATGGTTCTATAAGAATAGTAGAATATAAATCTGATAAAACAGCAATGACAATAGATGGAAAATCTTTTGTATGGGTAGCAACACTGTATTAGTCAAGAAAGGTTGTAGTGTAATGAATAAAGCAAGAAAAATACAAGTTACAACGATAATACTTGTAATTGGTGCGATTATATTTGGCATGATTTTTTTGATAGTAAAATATCCTCTTTCCTACAGTCATCAAATAAAATTACAACAGCCACCCCGAAACACTATATTTACAGAAGAAACATTTCGAGGAATTGTAGGAATTAGAAAAGATTTATGGGATATGGAGATTACTGACAGAAAAACAGTTGAAACACTATGTAATATGCTGGCAGGAGCCGAACTGAAAAAATGGACAAATGGAAAACTACCTTATGGGGGAAAGTATTGTTCAGATATTTATGAACTGGTATATGAAAATGGACAAAAAAAGAAGTTTATTTTATCACCAGAAAGAATGGAGTCAGATGAACTATGCTACAAGCCAAGTGAAGATATTGCATCCGCATTTTTAAATAGCTTCTATAAAATAAGAAAAGAAAGAGGAGAAACGAATCAGATAAAATTGTCACAGAAGCCTCAGAACCCTATATTTATAGAAGAATTATTTCAGGAACTTATGGCTGTTAAATGCCAGCAAGTAGAAATTACAGATAAAGTGGCATTGGAAGAATGGTGTAATACTTTAGCAGGTCTAACACTGGAAGAATATGAAGAGAAAGAAGAAAAACCAGCAACAGAAGTGGTCTATGGGTTTTCAACATTTTTATTGAAATACGAAAATGGGGAAACAAAAGAATTTGTTCTTTCAGGGAGAGATGTATTGAGATACAAAGAAAAGGAGTATAAGGTCGGACTTGAGACGCAAGAGAAAATTTGGGCACCTTTTAACACAAAAGAATAGTATGAAAAAATATGGAAAAAAGTTCTTGCATTTCAAAAAATCTTGTGATAAAATAGCAAGTGGACTTTGTGAAAGGAGAGATTACGGTGAAAGTAAGATCATCAGTAAAACCGATTTGCGAAAAATGCAAAATCATTAAAAGAAAAGGAAGCGTAAGAGTAATCTGCGAGAATCCTAGACACAAACAAAGACAAGGATAATTATTTTAGAGGAAATCAGGGATGTTTACAAGTAGGAATACCTGTAGATAGATGTGATTTCCATGAACATATATTATTTTTGCTTTTTGTGTTACAATTCTGCCATACAAGGCAAGTACAGAGATGTACGAAATTGTGATACTGTGGACAGTGTGATGAACTGTAGCGGATGTCTGTCATTTTCATTCATCTGCCATAGGAATTTTTAAATATCTAGTCTATTCCTATTGCATGGTTTAAAGCGGCTGACGCAATGATACACTCGGATGTGTTGATTTGCAATCATCAATGGAATTACTAAAGAAGTAATTCGGAAACTACTATTAATTTAATTATTTATGGAGGTTATTGCACATGGCTCGTATTAGTGGTGTAGATTTACCAAGAGAAAAACGTGTAGAAATAGGTCTTACCTATGTTTATGGTATCGGTAAAGCAAGTTCTAACCGTATCCTTGCAGAAGCAAATGTTAATCCAGATACTCGTGTAAAGGATTTAACAGATGAAGAAGTAGCAAGAATTCGTGACGTAATTGATGCTTCTCAAACTGTAGAAGGTGATTTACGTAGAGAAATCGCTCTTAACATCAAGAGATTACAGGAAATCGGATGTTATAGAGGAATCCGTCATAGAAAAGGTCTTCCTGTTCGTGGACAGAAGACAAAAACAAACGCTAGAACAAGAAAAGGTCCTAAGCGTACAGTAGCTAACAAGAAGAAATAATCAATAAAGTATAATGAAGAAATATTTAAATCCATAGGAGGGTTTGTCAATGGCTAAGAAAATAGCAAAAAAAGTGACAAAAAAACGTGTGAAGAAAAACGTTGATCGTGGACAAGCACATATTCAGTCATCTTTTAATAATACAATCGTAACACTGACAGATGCAGAAGGTAATGCTCTTTCTTGGGCAAGTGCAGGTGGATTAGGTTTCAGAGGTTCTAGAAAATCTACTCCTTATGCAGCTCAGATGGCAGCAGAGACAGCAGCAAAAGCAGCAATACCACATGGCTTGAAATCTGTAGATGTTATGGTAAAAGGACCAGGTTCTGGTAGAGAAGCAGCAATCCGTGCACTTCAGGCATGTGGAATTGAAGTTACAAGTATTAAGGATGTAACTCCAGTACCACATAACGGATGTAGACCACCAAAACGTAGACGTGTCTAGTAGAATATTAGGAGGTATAGAAGATGGCAGTAGATAGAACCCCAGTGCTTAAGAGATGTAGAGCCTTAGGAATTGATCCTAGTGTTATGGGTATTGATAAGAAATCCAAGAGAAATTCAAGAACTGGAAAAAAAGTAAGCGAGTATGGTTTACAGTTAAGAGAAAAACAGAAAGCTAAATTTATTTATGGTGTATTGGAAAAGCCATTTAGAAATATGTTTGCAAAAGCTCAGAAAGTTAGAACTGGTACAACAGGTGAAAACTTAATGATTCTTTTAGAATTGAGACTTGATAATGTTCTTTTCCGTATGGGATATGGAAGAACAAGAAAGGAAGCAAGACAGATTGTTGACCATAAGCATGTATTAGTGAATGGTAAGCGTGTAAATATTCCTTCTTATCAGGTTAAAGCTGGTGATGTAATTGAAATTGCTGAGAAATATAAATCAGCTCAGAGATATAAGGACATTTTAGAAGTAACAGATGCAAGATTGGTTCCAGCTTGGTTAGAAGCAAATCATGAAGCATTGTCTGGTGTGGTAAAAGAATTACCTACAAGAGATCAGATTGATGTTCCGGTAAACGAAATGCTTATTGTCGAATTGTATTCTAAATAATAACATTTTTGTTTTTCTTTTTGGCTACATAGGTATACCGAAGAGAAAGAGAAGGATGGTTGTTGTGAGATTATAATAGGAGAATAGCAGTAGCATATAACCCAAAAGGAGGGTCCAGAAGTGTTTGAGTTTGATTTTGAAAAACCACAAATTAAGGAAAAAGAAATTTCTGAAGATAAGAAATATGGACGTTTTGTAGTAGAACCCCTTGAAAGAGGATATGGTACAACTTTGGGTAATTCCTTAAGAAGAATTATGCTTTCGTCGTTGCCAGGTACAGCAGTTAGTCAAGTGAAGATTGATGGTGTAGTACATGAGTTTAGTTCTATTCCGGGTGTAAAGGAAGACGTTACAGAAATTATTATGAATATCAAAAGCTTGGCAATCAAGAACACTAGCGATTTCAATGAGCCAAAGACTGCTTATATTGAATTTGAAGGAGAAGGTGTTGTAACTGCTGGTGATATTCAGGTAGATCCTGATCTTGAAATCTTGAACCCTGAATTGGTAATTGCTACACTTAGTGGAGGCAAAGATTGTAAGTTAAGTATGGAATTAACAATTACACGTGGTAGAGGATATGTTGGAGCAGATAAAAACAAAAATGATTCACTTCCTCTTGGAACTATTGCAATAGATTCCATATATACCCCAGTGGAACGTGTAAATTTGTCAGTTCAAAATACTCGTGTTGGTCAGATTACAGATTATGATAAGCTTACATTGGATGTATTCACTAACGGAACATTAGAGCCAGACGAAGCAGTAAGTCTTGCTGCAAAAGTTCTAAGTGAGCATTTGAAGTCATTCATTGATTTGACAGAGAATGCAAAGAGTTTAGAGATTATGGTTGAGAAACCAGAGGATAATAAGGGAAAAGTTCTTGATACAAGTATTGACGATTTGGAACTTTCTGTTCGTTCCTATAACTGTTTGAAGAGAGCAGGAATTAATACACTTGCAGAGTTAACAAATAAGACTTCTGATGATATGATGAAGGTTAGAAACCTTGGTCGTAAGTCTTTAGAAGAAGTGCTTGCAAAGTTAAAAGAACTTGGATTATCGCTACATGAGAGTGATGAATAATTGTAACTATTCAGATATTGAATAAGTACAAATGATTTATAAAATAGAATGAAGGGTAAGAGATACCAATTTATTCAGCATAGATATATAAGAGTTGTACGATATAAATGTAATCAATTTAGGAGGTAAGCACATGGCAGGCTATAGAAAACTTGGCAGAACCGCTAGTCAGAGAAAAGCTTTGCTTAGAAATCAGGTTACTAATTTGTTATACAATGGTAAAATTGTAACAACTGAAGCTAAGGCAAAAGAAATCCGTCGTATTGCTGAGAGCATTATTGCTTTAGGCGTAAAAGAAAAAGACAATTATGAGACTTCTACCATTCAGGTTACTGTTGCTAAGAGAGATGAGAATGGTGTAAAAGTTACAGAAGAAAAGACAAGTAAGAATGGTAAGACATATCAGGTTGTTGTAAAGGAAACTGTTGATAAAGAAATTAAAAAGGATAAGCCTTCACGTCTTCATGCTAGAAGACAGATGAACAAAATTCTTTACAGCGTAACAGAAGTTCCTGCAAAGGCAGCTGGTAAGAAAAGAAATACTAAGAAAGTTGATGTTGCAGATAAAGTATTTGACGAAATCGCACCTAAGTATGCAGATCGTAATGGTGGTTATACAAGAATCGTGAAGATTGGACCACGTAAAGGTGATGCAGCGATGGAAGTATTAATTGAATTAGTATAGAGATGTGATATAGAAGAGGTTGGATGTTGATTATGGCATTTAACCTCTTTTTTTACTTACTATGAAAGTCCAGCCAAACGTCTATATTTCATGCAAGCTTGCTTGCAAAGAAATGTAGACATTTGGCTGGCTAAACTGTATGAGTA
>CAMWUK010000061.1 GCA_947177415.1 uncultured Clostridiaceae bacterium | reverse complement strand
TATTATAATATGTTCAAACATAAAGACGAAAAGGGGAATTTGCTAATGAGAATAGCCATTGTGGATGACTTAAATAAAGATATAGAAATTATTTCGAGATATTTAAACACTTATTTTTCTAAACATTGCATGAATATGCCTCTTTCTATTCATACTTTTCAAAGCGGCGAAGAATTCTTATATGCTTTCAAACGGGATGCATTTGATTTTATCTTTATAGATTATTATATGAACGGTATGTCAGGTCTTGACACTACCTTTGCCATCCGCAAACTAGATCCCTTGGTTAATATAATTTTTACTACAGCGAGCAAAGACTATGCCGTTGACAGCTATAAAATACGAGCCTCCGGTTATCTGGTAAAACCAATTTCTTTTGAAGACTTTTCACAAACCTTATCTTTAATTGATTTGAAAAAAATAAGAGAACAGCTCTTTATTCAGATTAAAAGCGGATATGAACTTATTAAAATTCCCTTAAATGATATTATATACTGTGATATTTCTGGTCATTATATACAAATACATACTATGAATCTGGGTATTCCCCGTTCCCGTATGACCTTTCATAATCTAATGGACATACTAACACCTTATCCTGAATTTCTCCTATGCTATAGAGGTTGCATCATCAATATGAATAATATTGATCATGTAGATGATTCTATTTTTGTTATGAATAACGAAGAACGTATTCCTTTGCCTAGAAACCAGCATGCTGAAATTTTAAAAGCATACTCTGAATTTTTATTTGAAAAAGTAAGGAACCAATGCCTATGAATACATTACAAATTTTAGAAATATGTGTATATGAATTAGTGGATATTATCCCTAACCTTATTCTTGCACTCCTTCCTTTTAAGAATTCCTTTCGTTTTTCAAAGGTGACACTCATTTTTTGTACTTTCATACTTTATATTCTTCTTACATTAAGCCGTATACTTGCAGTAAACAATCCGTCTATTGCTGCAACATTAACTGTTTTATGGATTGTACTGTATCTGGGCTTTTATATCATTTCCGTAAAGTCCCAGATTTCCAAGCTCCTTTTTGTTTTGCTTACTATTTTAAATTATACCAGTTTCATTGTTATTATTTTTAGCCATTTTGCCCATTATAGATTTTTCACAATTACCAGCCATCCATATTCCTTGACCGCATCCATAACACTGGTATTCATGTATATGATAAGCTATCCTGTTATTTATAAAATGATGCAGAGAATGCAGCTATTGATTACCTTTCCTGAAAACAACAAGTATTGGAAATTCCTTTGGATGATTCCTGCTACTTTCTGTTTATCCTACTATTACAATCTGTATGCAAATGGTGGAATTATTCTGTTTTCTGCAAAACTAAGCAATGTATTATTTGCCATATTTTTTAATTTGGGAGCATTATTTGCTACCTATCTGATCATGTACTTTTTGCAGGAAATCAATACAAATTTAGAATTAAAGGCTGAAAACTATCAGCTTTCTATGCAGTTTTTGCAATATGAGAACTTAAAAGAACGAATAGAAGATGCCCGCAGGGCAAAACACGATTTAAGGCAAAACCTTGCAGTAATACAAAGCTTTGTACAAAGCAATGATCAAAAAAGACTTTTAAATTATTTGAAAAACTATATGGCTGCAGTTCCTGCAGATTCTCCATTACTTTACTGCGAAAATCCAGCCATAAATGCCCTAATCGTCTATTATGCCGATTTAGCACAAAAACACGAAATTCCATTTGAAGCGGGCATAGACTATCCCTCAGTTATTATTCTTTCAGATGCTGATGCCGTAGTTCTACTTGGAAACCTTTTAGAAAATGCAGTGGAAGCCTGCATTCACCAAAGAACGAAAGAGAAATTTGTTTGCCTTCGTATAAAAAAGCTTCAAGGGATGCTTATTATTACTTTGGATAATTCTTATTCAGGTAATATATGCAAAGAGGGGGAAGAGTTTATCTCTTCTAAAAATGGTCAAAAAGGTATTGGCACAGCTTCTATCAAAAAAATTGTCAGCAAATACAATGGTATATTGAAATTCGATTATGAAAACAATCTTTTTCACGCCTCCGTAATGCTGCAACTATCACAAAAAGGAGGATTATTATGAAACAAACACTTACTAAAGGAGATATCATTATTTTTAAAGCAGAAAATGACTGGTTAAGTAAGGCTATTGCCTGGTTTACCCAATCCGATGTCTGCCATGCTGCAATGGCCTATTCCGAAGATTCCATTGTAGAAGTGGGTGCATCTGGAATAGGTGTTCATAAGGTAGATATTTCTGATGGAGACAATATTTATGTAATGAGGCTTGTCTCTGAACCAAATCCAGAGCCTTTAATTGCCTCTGCTGATGCATATATAAATGCTAAGGTAAGATATGATTTTCCAAAACTTTTCATTCTTGCAGGTGCAATTATTTACCGCCGCATTGTGCCAACTACAGATGTATTACATATCAGCAATGAAATTCTTACGGTATGTACTTTTATGCTGGATGAAATGATTCAACATGCTCTTTTACACCACACAGATCAGGCAATGGTATGTTCAGAACTCGTATATCGTATTTTTTATGACTGTGGCAGGGAATACCAGATTCAGATTGTAGATGGCTGTTTATGGAACAGTCCTATAACAGAAGATATTGTCGATTCTATACGATTGTATGATTATTTACCTGCAAAAAACATAACTGCCGGTTCTTTCACTGACGATTTAACCTTGCCGGAAAAAGACTATCTGGCAGCTTTCCCTACACTAGAAGAAACAGAAGATCTTGCAGAAAGATTATACACTGCCCTGTGCCAGTCTGAAATAAAATTGCAAGAAAACCAGAATAGAAGAAAGGAAGCTGTTGCCCCCACTCTTTCTAAGGCAGAAAAATTTCTTTCAAAGTTACAATATTTTATGGAATTAGTTAAATGTGACCTGCCTGTAGAAGCCATGTTTATCACTCCAGGCGATTTGGTATATCATACCAAAAATTTAAAAAAACAGGGAAGTTTATATTTGAAGAGACTTTAATCATGCTTAATAATAAATACAGACAGGTGATGCTGTCAAGCTTGTGAGTGAATAGTAACTAATAATTGTTACTGTTCACAGGTAGTACTTTGCACTTGCTGCAAAGTACGTAAGAACAAGTAATGGTAGAGAAGAATCCAGCCTTTCGCCGAAGGCGAATTATAAATAGGCTGGATTCCGTTACTGTTTGCACCGTAGGTGTGAACAGTAACTAATAATTCAAGTTTAGAGTTAACATACAACCATTTCCCTTGCACTCTATTTTCTAAGCAGATATAATAGAAACAAAAAGAGGAGGTCAATGAATAATTTTGAAAAATATATTAATAATTGATGATGATATACACATTGGAAATATGCTGGAAGAAACCCTTACAAAAGATGGTTATCATGTTTCCCGTGCCTATTCTGGAACAGAAGCTATCTATGTGCTTTCAGAGACAAGACCAGATCTTGTACTCCTTGATTTAATGTTACCGGGATTAAATGGAGAAGAGCTGCTTCCTCATATAAAAGGAATACCTGTCATTGTAGTAAGTGCAAAAATTGATATTGACAGTAAGGTGGACTTATTACTGAATGGTGCTGCTGACTATGTGACAAAACCTTTTCATACCAAAGAACTTTTAGCACGGATTTCTGTACAGCTCCGCAATGTGGTTTCTTCAAAAACTGCTTCGATTTTAACCTTTGATAATTTAACTCTAGATACAAATACCCATATAGTAACGGTTGACAATCACGAGATAAGATTAACAAGAACAGAATATGCTATCCTAAAATTGCTTATGCAAAATCCTACACAAGTAATTACCAAATCATCCCTATTGGATCATATCAGTGAGGATACTCCAGACTGTACAGAAAGTTCCCTAAAAATGCATATAAGCAACTTGCGGAAAAAACTTCGTGAATTTCATAACAGAGATTATATAGAATCCGTTTGGGGAATCGGCTTTAAAATGAGTAACAGTTCAGATGGGTAAAAGTATATGTGCAAATTGCACGAGTGAGCTTGCTCATAGAGGGCAATTTGTGCATATACTTTTATGTGCTTAACGCCATTCATGAATAAATCTTTACTATTTCTTTACTGTTCTCTTTACCGTTTTCTTTACGGTTATGTGATAGAATGTCAGCACCAAATAAAGGAGGTTAATTTTTATGGAATATGTTCTCAAAACAAATGCTTTGAGCAAAAGCTACAAAAATTTCAAAGCACTCCAAGGACTATCTATGAATGTTCCAAAAGGATCCATTTATGGTTTCGTTGGAAAAAATGGTGCTGGCAAAACAACTCTTATCCGTCTGATTTGCGGTCTTCAAGATCCATCATCTGGTGATTACACACTGTATGGCAGAAAGAATACTGATAAAGAGGTTGCAAAATCACGCAGGCGAGTGGGAGCAATTGTGGAAACTCCATCCATTTATCTAAGTATGACAGCAGAAGAAAATATGAAACAACAATACCAGATTCTCGGTCTTCCAACCTTTGACGGATTACAGGAAACCTTAGAATTAGTAGGTCTTTCTGACACTGGCAAAAAGAAAGCAAAGCATTTTTCTCTTGGTATGCGTCAGAGACTGGGGATTGCCATAGCACTTGCCGGAAACCCTGATTTTCTGGTGCTGGATGAGCCTGTAAATGGACTTGACCCTCAAGGAATTATTGAGATACGGGAATTAATTCTGAAACTTAATCGGGAACATCAGATTACGGTTCTGATTTCCAGCCATATTCTTGATGAACTTTCTAAACTTGCAACCCATTATGGATTTATTGACAATGGATGCATAGTAAAGGAAATGAGTGCAGAGGAATTAAAGACTGCCTGCAGAAAATGTGTACGCATGGAAGTAAGTGATACAAAAGCACTTGCCCGCATTCTTGACAAAAAGCACATGGATTACAAAATTTTTTCCAGTACACAAGCCGATGTATATGCAAAAGTAAATGTTTCTGAAATCGCTCTGGCTCTTGCAAAAGAGGACTGTGAAGTAATTTCCATGCTGAAACATGATGAAAGTCTGGAAAGCTATTATGTCAATCTGATAGGAGGTGTAACAAATGCATAAATTGTTATCCGCCGAATTTGCAAGACTATTTAGGAGTTTCGTATTTAGACTGTGCCTGATCTTTTCTGCCGGATGTGGCATCTTCTGTGTTTTTATGCAATGGTGGGATGTAAAACGCAATTCTGCTTTATATGCAGAACTGGCAGAACTAGGTATGAATTACAATGCTGACAACTTGATTTTCGCAGGGGGGCTTTACCTTATCTTTGTTATTTCTGTTTTTATTAGTATTTTTGTAGGAACGGAATATTCTGATGGTACAATCCGTAATAAACTTATTGTAGGGCATACACGAAGTAATATTTATCTTTCCAAATTCATTGTCTGTGCTACAGCCAATATTGTGATGCACCTTTTATACATCCTTGTTGTTCTGGTATTTGGAAATCTACTAATTAATGGCACCACCATGACCATGATGGAAATTATATCTTTTACCATAGTCAGCATCATGGCAATACTGGCACTGACAGCATTGCTGGTACTACTTTCCATCTCTAACCAGAGCAAAGCAATAGGAGCAGTTGTTTTACTGCTTACAACACTTATTTTGTTTTTTGCTGCACTCGAAACCGGTTCACGCCTTGTTGAACCCGAATATTCTGATTATTATGAATCCATCGTTATTGATGAAGAAACAAATAAACTGATAACGGAAGAGACAGTGGAAAAACCCAATCACTTGGCACTGACAGGAACGAAACGTGAAATCTATGAATTTCTATATAATTTTCTTCCTGTTTCACAGATATATCAGATTGCTATGCAAAACTCAGACAATCTATGGTTGATAATGATTTATGACTGCTTGATAATGATTGTTACAACTGGTACAGGGATAGTTATTTTCCAAAAAAAGAATCTAAAATAAAAACTGTTCAATAAGGAGTTTATTATGAAAATATGGTTATGGGTAATCATCAGCATTCTGGCTGTGATTATCATTGCTTTAATTTTAAAAATATACTTATTACAAAAATCGGCAAAAGAGATTGAAAATGCCTTTGCTGACAGGCTCATAACCAATACAAATACTTTGATTGATATTTCTTCAAGGGATAAGTATATGTGCAGCTTAGCAGCTTCCATAAACATACAGCTTCGTAAACTTCGTATGGAACACCATCGTTTCCAACAGGGAGATAGGGAACTCAAAAATGCCATAACAAATATCTCCCATGATTTACGTACACCGTTAACTGCCATCTGTGGATACTTAGATTTACTTGAACAAGAAGAAAAATCAGAGGCAGCCAAGCGGTATATTGAAATCATACAAAACCGGGCAGAAATATTAAATCAGTTAACCAGCGAGCTTTTTCGATATTCTGTCATCCTTACAACAAAAGACGATATTGTCTGCAAACCTATTCTAATCAATAATGTGCTGGAAGAAAGTATTGCAGCGTTTTATGCTGCTTTACATGAACACAATATCACTCCAAATATTCAAATAACTGAGAATAAAATAACACGGAATCTCGACCATTCTGCATTATCCCGTGTGTTTGCCAATCTACTTAATAATGCGATTAAGTATAGTGATGGTGATTTGGATATTACCTTATCAGAAACTGGAGAGATTATATTTACCAATACAGCTTCCAAATTAAACGAGATACAAGTCGGGAAATTGTTTGACCGCTTTTATACAGTTGAAGCTGCCAGAAAATCAACAGGTCTGGGATTAGCAATTGCCAAAACTCTAGTGGAACAAATGAATGGAACTATATCTGCAAAGTATGAAAACAATAGATTGCATATTTATATAGTTTTTTAAAACTTCTTTTGCAGTTTTTGTGTAACTAAACAATCAATTGATTAAGATTTTCAATCCACTTTATATCTATTTCCTATCAGATTTAAGACCTGAGCTTGTGCTTCTTTATTTAATGCTGCTGGGATTAAATGAAGAAAATAAATCATGATAAAAATCCCCTATCTGATATAGTTTTTGGCAGATAACCCAAGTGTGAAACAGGATTATTTCAGCAAATATATGACCCCACAAACTCATATTGGTATGTAAATTCGCCTTCTACAAAATGACCAAACATAACCTCATCACTAGAACATAGCACAGTAATTATCTCATTGTTATCGTCTATTGTAATGGTGTCTAATTTCAAATTATTTACAACAGTTTCATAATCCACAGTATGCTTTTCGATAAAATAATAATCCATAAACGTTTCAGGAAAAATAAGTTTTTGTATTTCCTTAAAGTGCAAAAATATATACTCAACTGCACAGGATAAGATTCTATCTGTTTTATCATTTTGTTCTGTATCTATACCCATATAAAATCTTTCTGACCATTCCCAGCTACCATCATCCATCATTATTTTTCGCATTTTTTCTGGTATTTGCTTTTGATTGTAATTTCCTTCTGCCAATACGATCCTCCTAGCCAATCTTTATCTATCGTTTATCCTAATATTGAAATTTTATGTAACAGTTGAACAAAGTGGGCAAGCCCACATCAACTCCCCTAACCCCTCATTCATGAGGGGATTGCACACTTTGCGTGCCAGATGCGTGTTGCATGTTTTTTTGCAACAATATTCCTTACGCATCTGTGCACATCCTCGCGGAGCGTTTTTGCTTTATAGGAGGAACTTTCCTATAAAGCAAGTAAGCCTGCACCCCCACTATGCAGACCGTAAAAAGACTAAAACAGCATTGAAATTGGGCAATTTGCATGGGAAGCTTGTCCAATTCCGTAACAGTTCAGTCCACAGGCTGAACTGTTACAATTTTACTTTGTTCTATTATCTTTAAATAAGCTGTATATATCAATTCATCATGACTGTCAATCCACTCTGTTATGCCTTCTAAGCTATCATCTGTCAACCCTTTTTTCATTACATCTGCCAATTCTTGAAATCCTATTTCCTGCAAATATGCCACAGCTTTTAATGTATTCTCTTTGCCTGTATGTTCATAGAAATTTTCATAATATGTAAATATCCCCTCATGAAAGCATTGAAACTGCCACGAATAAAGCTGTATATAAGCTTCTGCCCAATCAGGCGTATTGTTGTCTTCATAATTCTCAGCAATCCAGTCATAAAAATCCATAAGGACATCTACAGCTACAGCAGCAATTTCTCCTTCCTGACTACAGCCACAGCCATAAGCAGTTACTCCTTCTATCTTCTTTGGAAGATTATCCGCTCTTTCATATAAATCTTGGTACTTTTTAATATCCATTTTATTTTAACCTTCTTTCCAAATAATGTATCTGTTCAGTACCTGAACAGATACGAGATTTTAGCCCATAAAAATTCGCAAAGCGAAGGGCTAAAATCTTGTAAAACTCGGATTTGTCAAGCAAATCCTCGAGTATGTTCTGAATAGTTACCAAATAATTTTCTTGTATATTTCCTTACAAAAACGGCTGTATCTGAAACTCGGTCACTTCCCCATTCTTTTTGCTTATCAGTTCAAACAAATTCTCCTTTGTAGTAAAGAGATTCTTAGGATTACGACCTATGATAAGATACTGATCCTTCCATGCACTTCATCCTATACATTTCATCAAAATCCTTTTCAAAGGATGCAAAGTCAAACTTTCCTCTTGCTTTTATCTTTTTTACCCATTTCAAAATAGTCTCTTTCATTTGTTCAATTTTTCCTTCACTGTCCGCTTCATAATATTTTGTAAAATCCATACGTATATGAATAATCGCACAACTTTTATTGCCAACTAATTGTACAGATTCCTTCCATTTGCCACTATCATACACTTCTTTTGGTGCAATAGATGGCATAATGCCAATAATATGCAAAGTTTCGCTATATTCTTTATCTTTGAAAAAAGAATACACCTCCCGACAAAATCCGTATACATCATCATCCACTCCATAATGTTCACTAAAATAGGATGGTGAATTTATATTTAACTCCATATAATCAGGTTCTCCTCTTTTTATAAATCTCCGCTTTTTTCTTTGATATAACACCTTCTAACTAATACATTGTCAGCGGATTTCTATCAAAATATACATTTACCTTCTGAAAATAATTTGAATAATCCACGAATCCTTCCAAATAATTCTTTACCTCAAGCAAAGCCTCCAAGTCACTCTCTTTTAAATATATTACTTTGCGATACCGGTCTTTCAATCGGTAGTGATAGGCATTTGCTGGTCCAATGACCTTCTCTCCCATTTTCTCTTTTGCTGCCTCTGTAAGTAAAATACTTGCCTTTTCTACCTGTTTTTCATCAAGGGAAACCAGTAAAATAGCCAATAAATGTCCTAAAGGTGGGTACTGTAACAATTTGCGGTAAGTAATTTCCTGTCGGTAAAATTCCTCATAATCTTGTTTCTTTGCAGCAATAATACTATAATGTTCCGGCTGGTAAGTCTGTATTACCGCTTCTCCATGACGTTCCCTTCTTCCTGCTCTTCCTGCCACTTGGCACAATAGTTGGAATGTTCTCTCGGAAGCCCGGTAATCATTGGCAAACAATGATAAATCTGCTGCTAAAGCACCTACCAAAGTAACATTATTAAAATCATGTCCTTTTCCTATCATCTGGGTTCCAATAAGAATATCTGCCTCCTGCCTTTCAAACGCCTTTAGTATTTCTTCATAAGCCCCTTTCCTGCTGGTGGTATCCCTATCCATACGAAGGATTCTGGCATTTGGAAATTCTTTCCTTGCATACTCCTCCACTTTCTGGGTTCCTGTCCCAAAACTGGCAATATATTTAGAACCACAGGAAGGACATGTTGAAGGTTTGATTGTTTCATATCCACAGTAATGGCACATCATTTTTCCATTGTTGTGTTCGGTAAGCGATATCTGGCAATGGGGACATTCCAGCACAAAACCACACTGTCTGCAAGAAATAAATCCCGCATAGCCTCTTCGGTTTAAGAATAGCAGAATTTGTTCCTTTCGTTCCAATCTTTCCTGTATTTTCTCCCTAAGACTTCTGCTAAAAATAGAAAAATTCCTTGCTTTTAACTCTTTCCGCAAATCCACTATAGAAATATCAGGAATCCTGCTTTCTCCAACTCTCTCATTAAGAGTAAACAACTTATATTCCCCACACTGTGCCTTATAATAGCTTTCCACAGAAGGTGTGGCAGATCCTAAAATCACTGATGCATTACACATTTTCGCCCGTTGCAATGCCACTTCTCTTGCATGATATTTCGGTGGGGCTTCACTCTTATAACTTGGCTCATGTTCTTCGTCCAAAAGGATTAATCCAAGTTCCGGAAAAGGAGTAAACAATGCCAATCTAGGGCCTATCATAATATCCAGTTCTCCTGCTTTTGCTCTTTCATACTGGTCAAACCGTTCTCCATCTGATAATTTGGAATGAAGTACAGATACCCGTTCTCCAAATCTCTGATGAAACCGTTCTACCATAGCTACCGTAAGTGCAATCTCAGGAATCAGAAAAATCACCTGTTTTCCATCCTTTACAACCCGCTCAATTATATCAAAATAAACTTCTGTTTTTCCGCTTCCTGTCACTCCACGAATCAGATAGGTGTTCCGTATTCCTGCTTGGTACTCTTGCCATATCTCGTTTGAAATCCGTTGTTGTTTTGGTGTTAGACTAATTTTTTTCTCTATCTGCATTTGTTCTTTAATTGGATTACGGTACTGCCGCCTGCTAGAAATAGAAATAATTCCCAAATCCACAAATTTCCGTATTACATCCCTGCTAATATTCAATTCTTCCAAAGCTTCCTTGTAGGAAATTACTTCCTGATCTTCTAAAGCAACCGCCAGACGATACCTTGCCGTATAATGCTTTCTCTCGCATTCTTCCATATATTCAAATAATCGTTCTCTGTCAATAATTCGGTGTAAATATTGTTCCTTTTGCTCTTTCACTGTTTTTTTCACTGGAAGAACTGTTCTTAGGGCATCATTCATCGTAGAACCATATTGTGTCCGCATCCATGCTGCTAATTGTATAAAGTGTCCTTCGATCACCGTTCCATCCATAATCACTTTTATAATACTCTTAATACGTTCCGGTGGAAATTCCGGTTTTCTTGTAATTCCTAATATAAACCCTTTGATTTGACGATTTCTTGCACCAAAAGGAATGAGAACCTGTGCTCCAATTACAGCATAAGTTTCCCATTCCTCTGGTATGGCATATTCGTATGTTTTATCCAGATTTTCATGTGAAATATTCACAATTATTTTTGCATATTTCATGTACTCTGCTCCATTTCCTCAAATGCAGATGGTCTTGTAGGTTACTCCAATCCTTTTAGTGCTTCTACAACTTCCTCCATGTGCATTCCTCTGGAGCCTTTTACAAGAATGCCATCGCCTTCTTTCACATAATCCTTTAAAAAAGTAATTGCCTGCTCTTTATCTGCAAAATGTCTGGTTAAAATAGCCTCTGTGTTTTCTTCAATCCCTTCACAAATTGCCTTTGCTTCCACGCCCACACAAATAACAGCATCTAATGGTTTCTTTGCAAGAAAAGTTCCCACTTCATAATGGCAATCCCTGGAAACGTCTCCCAATTCCATAACATCTGCGAGAACCAGAATCTTTCTCTTAAGCTCCTCCATAGCAAGAAGCATACCTGCCCCGCTTTTCATAGAGTCTGGGCTGGCATTGTAAGTATCATCTATAATCTTCATGCCTTTTACCTCAAACACCTGTCCCCGCTTATCAATTGGCTGGTATTTTTCCAATCCCATCTTAGCTACACTTGGCTTAATACCAAGTTTTTCCGCAATTGCCAAAGCTACTACTGCATTATTTACATTGTGGTTTCCAAGTACAGAAAGAACAACCTCTTCCCTTCCACTTTCTGAAACATAGGTAAAATGAGTTGTCTCTCCAACTGTTTTCATATTCTCTCCACGATATGTACAGTTTTCGCCAGTTCCAAACTCAAGCACCTGAATCTGTCCTAATTTTTCATAAGTATCTTCATCAAATAATTCTTCTGGAACCTCTTCGCCCTTTTTTCTCTTATCCACATATTCTTTGATTTCTCCTAAAAGAGGATCGTCACCATTTACATAAACCGGATTACCCCCAGAAAATTCATCAATAATATTCAGCTTTTCTTTTCGGATGTTTTCCCTAGAACCCAACTGCCCGATATGAGACACTCCAATATTAGTCATAACTGCCATATCCGGTTTTGCCACAATAGAAAGACGATGCATTTCTCCGACTTCACTCATACCCATTTCAATAACAGCTACTTCCATTTCCTCTTCCAGTTCAAACATCATAAGAGGCAGACCTACCTGACTATTCATATTTCCTTTTGTCTTTAGAACCTTCTTCTTGGTACTAAGTGCTGCTGCAATCATTTCTTTTGTTGTAGTTTTTCCTACACTTCCAGTAATTCCAATCAAAGGAATAGAAAATTGGCTTCGATAATAAGCTGCCGCAAGCTGAAGTGCATGGAGGGTATCTGCTACTTGAATATATACTTTTTCCTCTTTATACGTTTTTATTTCTTTTTGGGTAAATGTGGCAACTGCACCAGCCTCCAATGCCATATCAATAAAATTATGGGCATCTACCCTCTCTCCAATAATTGGAACAAAAAGATCTCCCTGTTGAATTTCTTTTGAGTTGGTACTAACAGAGGTTATCAAGAGGTCTTTATTACCAGATAAAATTTTTCCTCCTACTGCTTCTGCCAGTGTTCCTGCTTTTATTGCTTTCATATTTAATGAACCTTTCTTTTTCTATATATTTTCTTCCTTTCGGATTTGGGCAATCAGCTCTCTCTCATCCATGTGATACTTTTTCCCTTTTATTTCCTGATAATCTTCATGTCCCTTTCCTGCCAGAACAATCACATCACCCTCTTTTGCATTCACCATGCAATAACGGATGGCTTCTTTTCTATCTGGTATAGTTACATAAGCACCTTCTGCTTTTGCCACACCAACTAAAATATCCTCAATAATCGCCTCTGGCTCTTCGTCTCTTGGATTATCTGATGTTACTACTGTCAAATCTGCAAACTTAGAGGAAACCTCTCCCATTTCATAACGACGTAATCTGGAACGGTTTCCACCACAGCCAAATAGACATACCAGACGCTTTGGATTATATTCACGCAATGTAACTAATAAGCTTTCTAAACTCATAGCATTATGTGCATAATCTATCATCAAGGTATAAGCATCCGAGATTGGAATAATCTCTACTCTGCCTTTCACCCGGATTCCTAAAAGTGCCTCCTTAATGGCTTCTTCTTTTACACCAAAATGACGGCAGATAGCAATTGCTGCCATAGAGTTATACACACTGAATCTGCCAGGTACATCCATTTCTACCTTCATATCCATTTTGCCACTTATATCATAGGAAACTCCAAAAAATCCTGGTTTGTTTATTAGTGTAGGCTCACTGGCACATAAATCTGCCTCATTTGAAAAACCAAAAGTTTCTATTTCGCAAGTATGACCTTCTAAAACTTGCTTATAATGTAAATCGTCCATATTGACAATGCCCATTTTACACTGTTTAAAGAGTAATCCTTTGCAATACATGTATTCTTCAAAGTCTTTATGTTCATTTGGTCCAATATGATCTGGTTCCAGATTTGTAAAAATCCCATAATCAAAAGTAAATCCGCTTACCCGGTCAAGCATAAGCCCTTGTGAGGATACTTCCATAACTACACATTGGATTCCTGCATCAACCATTTCACGAAAAGCCTTTTGTACAACATAAGATTCTGGCGTAGTGTTTTTCGCTGGTATTGTTTTCTCTCCTATTACTGTTTCGATAGTACCAATCAGACCTGTACGAAATCCAGTCTTCTCCAAAATAGATTTTACCATATAGGCAGTTGTTGTTTTTCCCTTTGTTCCAGTAATCCCGATTGTTTTTAATTGCTCTGCTGGATATCCAAAATAAGCTGCTGACATATAAGCTAATGCTTTTCTTGTATTTTCCACCCAAATCACTGTTACATTCTCTGGTACTTCCACTTCTTTTTCTACAATAACGGCAGTCACACCCTTTTGTACCACTTCCTGAATAAAGGTATGACCATCTGCAACTGCACCACTAATACATACAAAGACACCATCCTGGCAGGCTTCCCTAGAATCATAAATCAACTGGCTAACCGACTGGCTAACCTGTCCTGCTATTATTTTATAATCCAGTTTTTCTAACAAATATTCCAAAGTCATGGTATAAAACCCTCCTTATTCAAAAAACTCGTAACGGTTCAGCCATACTATTCATATTTTCAAGAATAGTAACTGTTCAGAACCATGAACAGTTACGTTCTAAGCCCATGAAAATTCGCCTTCGGCAAAGGGCTTAGAACAATCAACTTTCATTTTTCTTACAAAACACGCAGTAAATGCGTGTTTCTACCTGAATAGTTACCCAGAATATACTTTTGCATGGCTGAACTGTTACAAAAACTCGCCTTCAAACACAGTCGTTGCTGGTCCAGTCATAAAGACACAATTCTTCTCTTTATCATATTGAATTTTTAAATCTCCGCCAAGTAAATGCACTAATACTTCATCCTCTGTTTTATTATTTAAAATACAGGCTACTGCAGTTGCACAGGCACCAGTTCCACAAGCCCATGTCTCACCAGATCCTCTCTCCCATACCCGCATATTTACTTCATGCCTGTCAATAATTTGTATAAATTCTGCATTAACCCGTTCTGGAAACATTTCATGCTTCTCAAATACTGGTCCAATTTTCTCCAAATCCAGATTACTGGTATCCTCCACCCAGACAACTGCATGAGGATTTCCCATAGAAACACAGGTCATCTCATATTCTTTTCCTGCTATTTCTACTTTTTCTCCAATCATTTTCTCTTTATCAAAGATTACAGGAACTTCCTTTGCAATTACAACAGGTGTACCCATATCTACTTTTACTGTTGCAACTTTTCCTTCTTCTACAAAAAGTTCTAAGTATTTGATGCCGCTTTTGGTTTCTACCGAAATACTCGTCTTATCTGTTAAGCCATAATCATACACATATTTTCCAACACAGCGGATTCCATTTCCACACATATTTCCCTCAGAACCATCTGCATTATACATTGCCATGCGAAAATCTGCTACATCAGAAGGCAATATTAAAATCAAACCATCTGAACCAATTCCAAAATGACGGTCACTTACTTTTTTTGACAATTCTTCTGGATTCTCTATTTTCTCTTCAAAACAATTTACATAAACATAATCATTTCCACAACCATGCATTTTGGTAAATTTCATTCTCTTTCCGCCTTTCTGTTTATAAATAATATGAATGAAAGTTGATTGCTACATGCTACGCACTCCCGCAATCACCAACTGTATTCGTATTCCGGGCTGCCGCCCTGCATACTCATACAGTTTAACCAGCCAAATGTCTATATTTCTCTGCGAGCAAGCTTGCATGAAATATAGACGTTTGTCAGGACTTTCATATCTACATTCTGTCTGGTGCTTCCATTCCAAGTAAATCAACACAAGTCTCTAATATTCCCTTTGTTACAGTAACAAGACCAATCCACGACTGCTGTCTTTTCTCATTCTCTTCTGAAATAATTTTATGTTCATGATAAAATCTTGCAAATGCATTAGAGAGTTCATAGATATATTGACATACTTTGTGTGGTGCATGCTCAACAAAAGCACTCTCAATCATATCATTAAATTTAGAAACTCCTAACATCAAAGCAGTCTCACTTTCATCTACTGCTGGTAAGATTGGGAAAGCTTCTGGTTCTTTTCCAATCTTTTCCTTATATTTTGTAAGAATAGACTTAATACGTACAATAGTATATAAAATATATGGTCCTGTATTTCCTTCAAAAGAGGTAAATCTCTCTAAATCAAATATATAATCTTTGGAAGCCTGATTAGACAAATCTCCATATTTTAATGCTGCTACTCCAACTTTTCTTGCTACTTCTCTTGCCTCTTCTTCTGGCATATCCCTATCTGTCATTTTCTCATATACGGCATCTGTAATTGACTGGATTAAAGTTTCCAACCGCATCACACCACCGGCTCTGGTCTTAAATGGCTTTCCATCTTTTCCATTCATAGTGCCAAATCCAAGGAAAGTAAGTTTTACATCTTCTCCAATAATTTTTGTCTTCTTCGCACAACGGAATACCTGTTCAAAATAAAGTTCCTGTCTCTTATCTACTACATAAGTAATAGCATCTGGGTGAAATAACTTTTCACGTTCTACAATAGTAGCAAGATCTGTTGTATTATAAAGTGTAGCACCATCAGATTTTAATATCATACATGGAGGAATTTCTTTTTTGTCTGTCTCCTCTTTTACATCCACCACTAATGCTCCGTCACTTACATAAGCATAGCCTTCTTCTTTCATATATTTTACCATGTCTGGAATATATGGCTGTGCATCACTTTCTTTTTTCCATAAGTCAAATTCCACATTTAGCTTTGTATAATTCTTCTTCAAATCATTCACAGATACATTTAGTATATGATTCCAAAGAGCCTTATATCCTCTCTTTCCACTCTGTAAAAGAAAAGTAGCATTCTGGGCTTCCTCTTTATACTCTGGATGTTCCTTGGCATAAGCATTGGCAGAAGGATAGATTTCTTCTAATTCTGACATGGTAAATGGAGCTTCCTCTGGATATTCTCCTTCATAATTATCATCAAAATACACCCAGTCAGGATTACGTTTCTTACATTCGGTAATAATAAGTCCCATCTGTAATCCCCAATCGCCAAGATGTGCATCTCCGATTATTTTGTGTCCTAAAAATTTTCCAAGTCTCTTTATGCTCTCCCCAATAATAGCGGAACGCAAATGCCCAACATGAAGTGGTTTTGCAATGTTTGGACCACCGTAATCAATTACCATAGTCATTGGATTTTTAGCCTCTTCGCATCCATATTTTGCATCTTTTGCCATGGAATTTATATACTCTGAAAGAAACGCTTCACCAAGGATTATATTAATAAATCCCGGTGCTACAGCCTGAATATCTCCAAACAATTTATTATCCTTCAAATATTCCACTACTTCATTTGCTATCATAATTGGTGCTTTTTTATATTGTTTTGCTGCCGCCATGGCACCATTACACTGATACTGGCATAAATCCGGTCTATTTGATACAGTAACCATTCCGTATTTTTCTTCGTATCCTGCCTTCACAAAAGCATCTGTTACTTCTTCTTTTATTAAGTCTATTATTTTTTCCATGATTCCATTCCTCTCTATATTGCTCCTTATTAGACAATCTTTTCCTACTATACCATATTTTTCCCACAAAATCTACTATGAAAGTCCTGACAAACGGCTATATTCCGTGCAAGCTTGCTTGCAAAGAAATATAGACATTTGGCTGGCTAAACTGTATGCGTATGTAGGGCTATGTTTCTGTTCATTCACAAGCTTGACACTTGCTGTCAAGCTATGTGCCAAGAATGAAATTATGCAAGATTTTGCCCCCATACATCGAAGATGTATTCATAATGGGGCAAAATCGTTACTGGACACAGGGAACCTGTGAACAGTAACAGGCAACAGCCCGAAATACGAATACAGTTGGTGATTGCGAGAGTGCGTAGCACGTAGCAATCAACTTTCATTTTTCTCAGGTCACACGCAAAGTAAATGCACGTTTCTACCTGAATAGTTACCTTTTACTCACTACCCAAATAAAACCAAAATCCTTTCATATCTTGTTTTTCCACACGAAGGACATTTTTTACTGAGTGGGAAAATTTCCTTAGTAATCTGTCATTGGAATCATACTCTGCAAATTCTTTCCGGCTACCATAGTTGTCAATACGATGTTCCTTGTAGTATTGCATACTTCCATTTTTCTTAGTATATTCTACTTCTTGTTCTTCCTCTAAATTAAAGGTATTTGCATTTTCATCTATCAAATATTTTTTAATATAAGAATACTCTGCATCTCTTTTTTCTGTTCCAATATTAGAAAATACATTCCACTTAAATTTCTTATTGGTATTCCATTCTCCATAATTACTATTCCACACATACAGATAATACTGTCCTTCGGACAACTCCCCAGAGGTCTCATATTTCATATAAGACTGTCCTACATGGGAGAAAAACACATCTTCCGCTTCTCCTAAATCCAAAACACTGCTAGCCTGTTCTGCTGCCTGTTCTTCATCTGCTTCTTCCTGTCCACTCTTTTTTAGCAATTTCTTTTTATAATTTGTCCCCTTCCAAATTTCCTCTTCTCCAATCATATAAGAAATTCTTGGTTCTCTGCTATTTACCTTTTCTACTTTTATAATTGCAGACAACTCTCTGGAACTTAGCAAAATGCCATCACTTCCTACCTGCTCAATGGCATTTAAAGTTATCCAGTCAAGTTTTTTCGCTTTTTTAGGCTTCTTTGCTTTCGTTTCCATTTTTTTTAGCAAATCTTCCATAGAAAATAATTCTGTTACCTGCTTAGAATCCATATCTAAAGAAATTACGGTATCCTTAATGGATTTACTTTTCTTGTTAGGTTTTGTAGCAAGAATCCACATTTGTCCATATCCATTATATAAATAATCCACATATTGTTCATATTTGCCTATACTATAATGATCCATAACCTGTCCTAGTTTATTCACTAATACAAATTGATTTCCGGAAACACCATAAAACAAGTTATCTTCGTAAAACATCATTTTCTGGGAAGTTGTTCCTATTAATGGAATTTCTCCTCTTAAATATCCACTATTGTCATACATCCATATATATTTATCTGAATAAATAGTGTACAACCCATTAGAAATCTGTTCCTCGCTTTTCCCAACCTTCACATCTATTTTGCTCTTCGCTTTTGAAGCAAGCCCCGAAACATTAATAGAAAATATTTTTTGATTTAATAACTTTCCAGACGGATTATACATATCAAGAATAATATAATTTTTCTTTCCTGGGACGAATCCTGTCAATTGGTAGCTGTGTTCCCTTGTTACATTATCTTTTTCTCCATTATATAAAGTTCTGGTAAAATTTGGTATTTTCTCGTCTTCCACTTGAATTGTGTAGCGGATAGATACGTTTTCGCCTGTTTTAAAATACAGGTACATAGACAAATTATTAGTTCCATATAAATTCCACTGCCACAAGGGACTTTCAAAATTATATACATTTTTTCTTTTCTTTTTTTCCATTTCTTTTGTCTTTCCCTGAGAATATGTTTCGTTATAAACTACCTCTGGAGAATATTTGGAACTACTATTATCAATAGAAGTCACTTTTACTTCTTCAAAAGCTACTTTTGGAAAATCTTCTGATATAATATCTAATTCTTTTGCTGCTTCTTTTCTCTCCTCTTTTAAAATTCTTTGTCCTTTTCCATATAAATAAAAACTCAATCCCCCCAATGCTGCAATCATAATCATACTAGTAATGAAAATCTGTAAGACTCGTTTCTTCATAATATTTCCTCCTTAATCTTCTCCTATCTTCCTTTTTCATACTCTCTCCCTATCTTTAAGTTCAATTATTCATGTTCTACAATATAAAACACAAAGTAACTATTCATTATTGTTATAAAAACACTCTTAATAGTTCTATTATAATTTTATTTCCTGTATTTTCATACAATTCCTGCCTTACATAATCAGGCTTGTCTGTGATAATATTATCTACTCCCAATTGACTGAGCCTTATTACATCTCTTTCGGAATTCACGGTCCATACATGCACCTCTTTACCATATTTATGTGCAAGACGGATCACCCTTTCATTTACAAAAGAATCCCGCATACTCAAAAAATCAATTTCCTCATCTAAATAATATCGGCCATAAGCAGATGATAATATATAACCTGTTACAATATCTTCATTTAATTCTTTTACTTTATTTAAAGATTCTTTATATGCAGAAGTCACCACACACTGCCGTACAAAATCATATTTCTCAATTAATGTAACTACTTTTTTCTCTAAATCTGGCATATTTTCATTGGTCTTGATTTCTATGTTTAGCTTTTTCTTACCTTTGCATAATTTCAATACTTCTTTCAGTGTAGGTATTTTAGTATTTGTATATTCCTTTGAAAACCATCCTCCTGCATCCAGATTTTTCAATTCTTTATAGGTCATATCAGAAACCTTTCCATAAAACCCTGTTGTCCGTAAAAGATTGTCATCATGCATAAGCACCACTTTACCATCTTTTGTTTCCTGTACATCTATTTCTATATAATCTGCTGTAGATTTTAATGCAGATTCTATGGCAGGCAGTGTGTTCTCTGGTGCTGCCGCAGAATCTCCCCGATGGGAGGTAATACAAATATGTCCAAAATGCTGGAGAGATACGGAACCACCATTGCGAATCGTATCATAGGTAACAATAAGATCCACTCCAAGTATCAATATAAGAACTCCCCCCAATATTCTCTTTTTTATACCAAAAGCATTTTGTGGAATTTCCTCTTCATACACTTTCTGGCTTGGACTACAATGATAGAAAAGAATTATACTTCCTGTTATTTGCAGGTTCATTCCTAAAACCAACACAACTACCAGAATCATATTATATATATGCTCTTGTATCGTACAAAAAACTGCTATTTTTAATGTATTTGGTACAAATAGTACCAGAAGTCCAATCGTTACCAAAACACTTATCAAATAAAAAAGAATGGCTATTCCTACTACTAGAAGATTATTCCCCATCCACATTGCCATAACTTTCCAAATATTTTTTAAATACAGTTTTACACTCAGTTTTCTGGATTCTTTTTCTTTTTTCCCTTCAAATAGTATATAAGACAGTCGGAAAAATCTCAGAAAACCATGTATACACAATAGAACTACCAAAAGAGAAAAACTTGTGCTCACGTATGGATACTTGGACAATGCTTTTATAATCACCTTTGGTACAGGGAGAAATTTTCCTGTCAAATAAATTACTGGTATATTATAGAATAATGCAATGCCTATCCACGACAAAAAGATTCTGCCATAACTTTGTTTCAACAGTATAATATATTTTTGTCCCGTTGTAAAAAGTAACATAATTGCACTTATTTTTTCATTAGTATAAGAACGCTTAGTAAATTCAAAACTATATAACATCATATATTGCACACATACACATACTATGAGAAACATTAAAATAATTGCTGCTATCACCAAGGGTTTACGAAAGAAAATTGGCATCAGTTCTTGTGTTAGATAGCGATATCCTTCCATTTGTAATAAATTCGTTATTATAGCTGAAAAGAACGGAGACAATAATAGAAAAAAAACTCCCATATATATAAATTGAACAATGTACAATTTCCCCATCTCTTTTGCTAGAAGCGAAAACGTTTCTGATATTATATTTCTTTTTTTATTTTTTTCAATCTTAACTTTCATAATTTGTGCCTTTTCTGTATGTTTCTGTCTTCCCATTATATCAGATGGGCATATACTATTCCATCTCATATTTTTCTATTAAGCAAGTATGTTTTTTTGTATCTTTATTATAATTAATTCCAACCAACAACAAATTGCCATGGTATTCTTTCAAACTTTCCACATATCTTTTTTCTTTTATTTGTGCGATTGCACCTTCTGCTGAACTATCATATTTTAATTCCACTATCATAGCTGGTTTATCAGAATGTTTTCTTGGTATATAGACAATATCAGCAAATCCTTTCCCTGTTGGCAATTCCCTGATTTTTGTATATTCATTGACTGCATTATAATATGCCAGTGAAATTACACAACTTAATGCATTTTCATCATTATAATTTAAAATAGATGTGTTTTCACTATGCACCTGATCTATCATTTGAGCAACGCTTGACTCTTGTATCCCCCATGTTGCATAAAGTAATTGTTCTGATTTTTCTATTAATTTCACTACTTCATTCCATTTGCAACCTTTAATTGCCCTAATAAACTCAGCCCTTATTTCTGCATTTGGAATAAATACCTGCCCCCTTTTTCTGTTATATGCTAAATATCCAAGATGTACCAATAATGTCAGAACATCATCTTTGCTTTCAAAAGTCGTCATATCATTTTGAAATGTCCCATAATCTATTTTAATTTTTTCTCCGGCAAGCATATAAATAATGGCATCTTTTAAACCATTATAATTCATCTTTACATATATTTTTAATGCCTCATAAGTCTCCGTTTGTGTCCAGTAACTAGATATTTCCTTTCTTCTTATACTGTCTACCACTGATTTGGGATTATATACATGCAGGTCTTTACCAAATACATACCCATCATACCATTCCTTTTCCCTGTCAAAATCTATCTGATATTGACTGCATAAATTTTCTACTTCTTCTTCTGTAAAACCAATAAATTCTGCATACCCGCCTGGGTCTGTCATGGAATATTCATCAAACATATTCAGTGCAGAATGCGTTCCATATTTTTTGATCGGAAGAATCCCTGTCATATAAGCAAGAGAAACATAAACTCTGTCTTTCAGCAGATTTCTTATAAAATCCAGATATTTTCTATGGTCTTCTGGTGTGTATTTCTTTTCCCTTAAAATACAATCCCATTCGTCAATAATAAAAACAAAACCTTCCCCCGTCTTACTATATAATCTATCTAATGCCATGCTTAGAAATTTTTCCTGTTCGGGAATTTTATCTTTAAAATGTTCTTTTAATTCTCCCAATATTTCTGATTGCATATATGCTATCAATTCGTCTGCAGAAGACACGACACTCAGGAAATTTTGTATATTCAAGGCAATGACATTGTACTGATTCAGATTTTCTCTATAACTTTCCTTTTCTGCTATCTTATATTTGTCAAATAGTTCCCTAGAATCACATTCTTTTCCATAATAGGCAGCCAGCATGTTTGCTGCCATTGATTTTCCAAATCTTCTGGGACGGCTGATACAAATACAGTTTTGTTCCGTGTCCATTACCTCATTTGTCAACTCTATTAATCCGGTTTTGTCAACGTATATCGCAGAGTTACATGCCTTTTTAAATTTGCCATTGCCCGGATTCAAATAAATCCCCATTGTCCTCCCCCTCCCATTGTCATTTTATTATATCATAATGTAAGAATTATGCAAAGTACTACCATTGAACAAGACATTTTCTCAAGCATTCATATAATAATACATTTTACAAGCAAAAAACGGATTGCATATTCTCTCCATCAACTACCCATCAACTAAAATCTCAATTCAGAGGTCACACCAAAATGCAGCATTTTAAAGTCTTCTATCCAAACGATGCCACTCAAACACCACCATAATATCAACTACCTGTCAACTTAAAATTAAGCCCAATATGGAATATATCGTCGCATCTTAGGAGCCACCTTTTCATGTGACAATTAATGAACTCTGCTTCTATTGTTTCTTTTCTAAGAAATGATGCCATAAGGTCATTTTCCTGCAAAATTTTTATTCGCAACATCTAACTTTTTCTTGTACGAACCAACACAAATGAATTCTGTTTCTTTGAAATTGATTGGCATGTTAACTACTGCTGGTATCTCCATCACAACCACTTTTCCTTTATCCATATTTACTTCAATAAACTTGAAATCCTCTCTTGGTTTTAACCCACCAGCTAGCCAATTTTCGATTTCTTCATTTCGCTTTTCTTTAGAAAACGCAGTTCCGTCAATCTCACGATTTGCATCATTAATACCCTATAAAAGATATACTACTATTGCTGTAATATTTTTTATACTATATCTCTTATAACCAAATACTATTATTTTTCCTTCTCTACTTCCAACTCATCCATTTTAGTATCAATTTTATCAAGTAATTCATAAACAAATATTTCTTCATCATATTTAGAAAAATCTGGTATCATTTCACTAATAATTTTAAAGCCTGTATTCGCATAAGCCTCTGCTATTGCAAATACAACCTCTGTATCCGTAATTTCATTTTCTCTATTTTCTTCAATAAGAACTTGTAACGCTACCGAATATATGTAACTCATTGCAGGGTATTTATCAAATCCCCTTGCCACTGTTTCTATAATAAATCCTTCTTTATGTGTTGATGGTGTTCTCACTCCTGCATTTACCCCAAGTGCAAATGCTAACATATAAATATCTGTGTTATCACCATTTTTAAAACCTAATATGTTTTTAGCTGTGATTTTATTTCTTGCAAGTTCAATATATTCCCTATCCGCTGATAATCTATCTGCCATAGATTACACCTCCTTTAACCTAGTTGTGCTTTCATCCGAACCCAAATAATTTGTACTTGATACTACTGCTTCATTAAATATGTTTGCAATTTCATCTGAATATTCAGATGGTGTAAAAGCAAGTATAAGTTGTTTTTTATCACTAATGTCAAGAAGAACTTTTGCAAATTTTTCTCTATTTATATCCGATACTCTTCCTACTGGTGTATCTATAAATAATAAATTATCATATCCAGAGACCTCATGAAGTGCTATTGTAAATGCAAGTGCAAGCAATTCTTTTTCTGCTGCTGAGCAACTATCAAGACAAGAAATATCTGATATTTTATGAAAAAGTCTCAATCTAAAATTATCATCAAGTTCAATTCTTCCATATGTATCTTTCTTCCAAATAAGGTTTCCAAATATTTGCATTGTACGTTTTTCCATTCTAGATTTCACATCATTTACAATTTCATTTTTAACTGTTGCAATAATAGTTTTTGCTTGAGTAACAAATTCTGAATGTTCCCTTAAATCATCCAATTCATCATTTTCCGCTAATGCATTTTTATATTCTTGTTTTAATCCTTCAAGCCCTTTTTCTTTTTCAGATAATTCATATTTATATTTTCCTGATTTTTCTATATTACTCCTCATAGTCCGTTCATTGTCAACTTTTCTATTCATAGCAACTTCTATCTCTTCTATACTTGATACTGCTGAAATTTTCTTATGGAGATCATCATTCTCAGCAACCAAATCATCAATTCTCTTTTCATACTCACTAATCTCATCAAATAACTCCTGCTTTTCTTCTTTATATCCAGATAAATTCAAACTTCTATGTATATCATTCTTAATTTCAGTTAACTGCTGGATAGTAGCATTTGATTTGAACTTATCTACAAGACTTTGTAAATACACTTCTGCCGATTCATTAAGCTTGCTTCCACAAATTTTACATTTGTGTTCTTCTAAACTTTCTTTAATAACATCAAGACTTGTATCAAGTGTCATAGAACCATTTTCAATACTAGAAGTAATATATTCATCCGTTCCTTTATTATAAGAATATAGTAAAACACGAACCGTATATTTACGCACAAATAATGCAAGCTTTCTCTTAGCATCTTTTAACTTTTCCTCATATCTCTTAATATCTTCTGTATTCTTATCATATCTCTTATTATCATCAACAACACTCTCTGTACCGTTGATCAAATCATTTAGTCTTGCAATTTCCTTTTCTGCCTGCTCTATTTCATCATCAAGCCTTGAAATTTCCTTTTTCAGATTTTCAATTATTTCATTGGCATCATCTACTGCTTGTTGTTTCTTTTCTACTTCTGGTGCCATCTTGGCAATTTTCTTTTGATATTGTTTTTCAAAATCTCCTAAATGCTTTTCCACATTATCAATAACGTTTACTTGTGCAATTTCATATATACTATCTTTAATATGTGAAAATGATTTACTATCAGAATT
>CAMWUK010000060.1 GCA_947177415.1 uncultured Clostridiaceae bacterium | reverse complement strand
GCCACCACCCCTTACTAAACCTCTCTTATCGTCCGCATCCTCCTTTTTTGAATATAGTCCCATACATCTTTTTGTTTCTTCTGTTGTTTCCATACAAGGTATGTTTTTAGAAACTCTTCTGCATTCGTATTTTCATAATATTCTCTAACTACTGTTCTAAGCAATTCAAGGGAAATCACCTCACATTCTCTTGGTGTAAACTTACCATAAGGTGTTGTAAGCTGAATTCTCTCTACCAAATGTTCCTTATCCTTATTTATGATTGAGAAAGTGCGAAAATCATTATTAGGAAGATTTATTCTTACTTCACATACAAATTGGTTGTTTACACCATAAAATTGTAAAAATCCATCCAAGGAACTTAAGATAATAAAATGTTCTTCTCCTTCTTCAACAAGCATTATATAAGAATCAATGTCATTATATAACACATCTTTATTTTTTTGTCCTGATTCTTGTTCTACGTCAATAACACGAAGTGCTTTCTTTTCCTTCAATTTAGCTAATAATCCCATAAATACTCTCCCCTTATAATTTTCTAATCCATTATAATTTTTCTTTACTTATCTTTAATTTTCGATTTTTCTCATTTAATTTCTTATATAAAATATAACCATCCTTATAAGTATACCATTTTTCAAATACCATATCTACCTACTTTCTTGAATTTTTCCATTAAAATACTAACAAATAATATTTTAGAATATGAAAAAAATTTATTCATAATTGCAGATGTTTCACGTGAAACATTTATTTTTGTTTTTAGTAATCTATTCCAAATACAATACTCTATTCTTTATAATCCGTTTTTTATTTTATAATCTTTAATACTTATCTTATGTTTCACGTGAAACATTCTTTGATTTTTATTTGTAAGTAATGTTTTTATCTGTTTTTTACTATATGTTTCACGTGAAACATTTTAATAACATTACAGTTCACACCTATGGTGCAAACTGTAATGTTATTGGGCAAGCTCCACATTATAAATTGCCCAATTCCAATCCTGTTTTAGTCTTTTTTACGGTCTGCACATCGGAATATGCAGACCTGCCCGAACTGTTATGGCTATTACTATGTTCTTAGCACATAGCTTGACAGCAAGTGTCAAGCTTGTGGGGGAACAAATAACTTAATAATTTTTCACATACAAAAAAGTAGAAATGAATATTGATATATGTTATAATAAAGCAACTACTAAGTGAATTTAAGGTAATAAATAACAGTTCTCAAAAAATTCATAAAATAAATTAATTTTTGCAAACGACTTTTTATAATTTATAAAGAAGGGAGTTATATATAATAAAATGATTGATGTAAAACATATTTCAAAAGACTTTGTCTCCCCAAAGAAATATCCTGGATTGAGTGGGGCAATTAAAGGATTATTTTCCAGAGAGAAAGTCATTAAAAATGCTGTAAATGATATTTCATTTCATATTGATAAAGGAGAAATTGTTGGATACATTGGAAGTAATGGTGCTGGCAAATCTACTACTATTAAAATGATGACAGGAATACTAAACCCTACTAGTGGCGAATGTATTGCCAATGGTATTAATCCCAGTAAAGATAGAAAAGCAAATGCCAAAAATATTGGTGTGGTATTCGGGCAAAGAACCCAACTTTGGTGGGACTTACCCTTAAATGAATCTTTTACTATATTAAAAGAAATTTACAATGTTTCTGATGAAGACTATACAGAACGGATGAAGTTTCTAAATGAAGTATTAGATTTAGAAGAATTTATGGACAGACCAGTTCGTACTCTGTCTCTTGGTCAACGTATGCGTGGGGATTTGGGTGCTGCTCTATTACACAATCCGAAGGTTCTTTATTTAGATGAACCTACCATTGGTCTTGATTTGGTTGTAAAAGATAATATTCGTAAAGCCATTAAGAAAATTAATGAGATGTATGAAACAACTATTATTTTAACAACCCACGATATTGGAGATATTGAAGAATTATGCAACCGAATTATTATTATTGATAAAGGAAGAAAAATTTATGATGGTTCATTAGAGAAATTAAAAGATATTTATGGCAGCAAAAGAAAAATTTCTATAGAAGTAAAACCTGATGATTCTTTAAGAACTTTTTCTTTATCATCTAAACTAAACATTTCTCCTGAAGAATGCATTACAGAATATGATGAAAAAAGTTATACACTTCATGTCACATTTGACAAGCATCAAATTCAGACACCAGATATACTCTCTGCTATCATGGAAATGGCAGATGTAAAAGATGTGGTTATTCAGGAAACAGATCTTGCTGAAATTGTAAAAGAAATTTATGTAACAGTTCAGGCAGGTCTTGCACACTCTGCTGTGCAAGACCGTAAAAGAAACTAAAACAGGATTGGAATTGGGCAATTTATAATGCAAAGCTTGCCCAATTCCGTAACAGTTCAGCCCAAGGCTGAACTGTTACAAATTTACAACCATGGTGTAACGGAGGACATTGCATGAAAAAAAAGTTAAAAATATATTTACCATTTGCCTCCAATGAACTAAAAAGACAGTTGGCATATAAAGGTGCTTTTTATTTATTTATATTGGTGAGTTTATTTGGTTCTTTTATTAACTACTATTTATGGATGGCTATCTATGGTAGTTCTGAAAATAACATCTTAGGAGGACTTACAAAAAATGAAATGATTATTTATGTTTTTATGGCTTATGTAACTTCTTCTATTGTAACGATCTCTATATCTGACTGGGTAAGTGATGATGTAGTAAAGGGAACTGTTTCTATGAATTTAATTAAACCCATTGATTATCGTGCCAGTTTAATTGTTCGTGCAACAGGAGACATGATTTATCGTTTTTTAGCACCTGCCATTTTTATCTGGATTGGTGTAGAAGTTTACAAAGTACATTGGCTTGGTATGCCATTTACAAATATTAGTTATATTTTTTTCTATTTACTAAGCTGTATTATGAGTTTTTTAATTTATGTTTTATTTGATTTTTGTTTTGGTATGATTGCATTTTTTACTACCTATATTTTTGGAATGCTTATGGCAAAAGAAGCACTTCTCTCCTTTTTAACTGGACAACTTATACCCATTAGCTTTTTTCCAGAAATCTTTCAAAATGTATTTCAGTATCTTCCATTCTCCTCCATGATTTATACACCAGTTATGATTTATCTTGGTAAATACACAGGAGAAACTTTATGTTTTATGCTATTGCGTCAACTTATCTGGGTTCTTTTCCTTTATATTCTTGGAAGTCTAATATGGAAAAAAGTAACGAAACGTCTAGTTGTGTTGGGAGGTTGAGTATGAATACATTAAAACGATATTTACGTTTATACCGGGTACTTGTATCCCAGTTTTTAAAAACTATTATGCAATCCAAAGTAGATTTTTTAATGGGATTACTTGGATTCTTTTTTACCCAAATTATGGGGATTGCTTTTTTGTACTTGGTATTTGAACAAATTCCCAGTTTACAAGGCTGGAGTTTAAATCAATTAATTTTTATTTATGGCTTTGCACAAATTCCACGTGGCATCGACCATCTTTTTACAGACAATATATGGATGATTGCATGGAGAATTGTAATCAATGGGGACTTTGACCGATATATGCTTCGTCCCATGAATCTTTTTTTTCAAGTAATTGCTGAAAAATTACAACCAGATGCTTTAGGTGAATTACTGGTGGGAACTTTACTTTTGATTTATTCCTTGTCTAAAGGAATTGTAATTGTAGATGCCCTTCATATAGGATTATTTCTAGTATCTATTTTTGCCGGAGCAATTATCTACACTTCCATTAAACTATTTTTTGCCTCTATTGCATTCTGGGTAAAAATCAGTGGACCTTTTTTACAGGTTGCTTATGAAATGGCAGATTTTGCAAAATATCCAACAGAGATATATGCAAGGGCTATCCGCTTTATTATTACTTGGATTATTCCCTTTGCATTTGTGGCATATCTGCCAGCAAGTTTCTTTTTAAAAGAAACTGTTTCTGGCTGGATTATTGGGATTGAATGCCTCATTGCATTGGTATTTTGGTGTATCGCTTATGCTTTGTTTAAAAAAGGCACCTCTATCTATGAAAGTGCCGGGAATTAGAAAAAGGGAGGCAAACTATGAAATTTGTAAAATTAGTCAAAAAGGAGCAAGGAAAATACATTACCAGATACGATCTAACCTATCTTACAGAAGATAACAAAGAAAAACGATATGAAATGATTAGCCGGGACAGCAATATTACAAAATTCCCCCAGCTTCATAGCAGAGAAGCCGATGCAGTTGTTCTTATTATGCATAATGAAGACAATAGTAAAATTTTATTAAATAAAGAATTTCGTTTAGCAGTAGGAGAATGGGTTTTCAATTTTCCAGCAGGTTTAATTGATGCAGGAGAAACACCAGAAATAGCTGCCAAAAGAGAACTTCAAGAAGAAACAGGACTTATACTTGATAAAATTGAGGATGTAATTGGAGAAAGTTATAGTGCTGTAGGATTTTCTAATGAAAAAAACATTTGTATTGTTGGAAAAGCTTCAGGTACATTTCAAAAAAGTTCTTCTACAATGGAGGAAATAGAAGCTAATTGGTATTCTAAAGAAGAAATCAGGACATTATTAAAAACTGAACGTTTTGCTGCCCGTACTCAGGCATATTGTTATCTTTGGAGTAAATATTAAAAAAAATGGCTGCATGAACAATCTTAAAATACATTCATGCAGCCACTTGTCTTTTATTTTACCATTGCCGGAATAATTATAGTATTTTCTACTCCATCATTGCACTTCACTATAAATTGATAAACTGGCTGAAAAAATCCTTTTGTATCTAATATATTTTGCTCCTGAATAGAGAGAATTTGTAAATTATCTATTTTTTCCATACACGGATTAACAAATTTTCCTTGTTGTATATAGGAAAATGCTTCTTCTTGAGATATCACTTCAATTTCTTGTATCTCTGTGGCAGCTAATATTTGATATTGTAATTCTATTAACGATCCTGTGGAAGTGTATCTACATCTTATATTTCCTCCATACATTTTTTTTCCATCAAGTTTGTTAGTAATATCCATAGAATACCATCCATCAGACTCTTGTATTAATAATCCATCTTCTGGTATATATAATCCAAAGGTTTCTATATCATCCTTTACTATTTCATAAGTAATATCTATAGATGCAATACTATAATCTTCTGCAATTTCATAATTTGTATACTTTATCATTCCGCCTTTATATTGAACCTCCAGACGTTTTTGACCATCCCTTGTCCAATATACTACTGCATCCTGATAAGTTTGAATTCTTCTATCGTCCACAGTAGATCCTACCCACTGAAAAAAATTTTGTGCCAACTGATATGTTTCTTCTTTTGTAAGAAAATCTATCTGATAAATTTTCTTTTGTTTTCTCTCTTTATTATATTCCAAATTTGAAATAATCTTTGTGTCTTTCATATTTAAAGTAAATGCATAACTTTCCTTTATATTTCCATAAGGTTGGTTATCATAAGTCCAAAAAATGCAAAAAAATAAAATAATTATACTTACTAATGGAAGCTGATATAATATTATATTTCTCAATTCCAAATTTTTTCCCTTTATAATATTAAAAACACTACACACAATTCGATATAAACCATAACCAATTGCAGTTCCCATAAAATTATTAAATAAGTCATCTGTTTCAAATACACCCCGCCCAGTAAGAAACTGTAAAGTCTCAATAAATAAAGTTAAAATAAATCCTGCCAGATATGTATACCATACCTTCTGAAAATTTTTTGATAGAAAAGGAAAACAAAATCCAATTGGAACAAACATCAATATATTTAATATAAGGTTACGCCAATTTACCAGTGACCACTCATTCCAAGCCTCCCGATAGGTAGCAAAAAAATGCAATACTGTTCCATGATGATAAACTGCACGTCTTGACAAAACAGTAGCTCCCAAAACTATAACATAATAAAAAATTAATATACCTGCTGCCAAAGCAGTTTTTTGTGATATATTTTTTTGTCCTTTCAATAGCTTTTTGTATACTACAGAATAGCCTGCGATAAGTATGCAAACTACAACTAATGCTACTATCACACCTAAAGCCATATACTCTTTAGCCAACTGAATAACATCTGTTAATTTCATTTTTATATCTCCACATAACTATGTTTTATAGCAAAAATTGCTGCTTGTGTCCGGTCTGTTACATCAATTTTCCGAAAAATATTTGATATATGATTTTTTACAGTCTTTTCACTAATTACCAATTCATCTGCTATTTCTTTATTATACATACCTCTGGCAATTAATTTTAAAACTTCTATTTCCCGTTTTGTTAATCCTTCCTCTTTCGCTTCTTTCATCTGATCTAATTTAGCTTTTAAGAGAGGTGTCAAAGATGGCTGAATATAAGTTTTCCCTTCATCAATGGAAAATATAGCTTTCTTTAATACAGCTAATTCAGAATCTTTTAAAACATAACCATCTACTCCAATTTCTACTGCTTTTACTAAATATTCTACTTCATTATGAATGGTAAGAATTAAAACTCTATAATTCAATTTTCTCATTTTTAGTTCTTCTAAGACTTGCAAACCATTCATTTTTGGCATATTAATATCCAATAATACTACATCTGGTTTCAGAGTTTCCAATAATTTTATTCCTTCTTCACCATCTCCTGCTTCTCCCACTACCACAATATCTCCATCTATTTCTAATAATTGTTTAATTCCCTCTCTTACCATAACATGATCATCAATAATTACAACTTCTACCTGTCTCATGTAATTTTCTCCTCTCTTAAACTATTGATACATAGTTAATTGCGAAACTCTCATTAACTTAAACTATATTGTGCAGATTTACATATCATAAGCAAGGTGCTTTCGAGACCGTCGGTACTTAGGTGCTGTTTTTTAGCACCTTATGTACCGTTACGGTTGAGAGCAGTGAAAACGTGCCTTGCGTTGATATGTGAACATTGCACAAAAACTCTATGCGTAAATTGAGTTTCGCAAATGCCTATCTATTGCTACAATTCTAAAGGTACTTCTAAATGTATTACTGTACCTTTATCAGGCACACTTTGAATTTCCAGATTTCCACCTAAAAGCTGTGCCCGTTCCTGCATAATAGAAATTCCAAAACCAGATTTCGCCTTATCTTTTTGGGCTAATTCTTCTATCTCAAATCCTATGCCATTATCTTTTACTGTCACAATAATAAAATCTTCTTGAAATTGAAAATCTATAGAAACCTCACTTGCATGGGCATATTTATACATGTTATTACAAGCTTCCTGAATAATACGAAATATAGTAAGAGTAATCACAGAAGGCAAATCCATCTCATCTACTTCTGACTTTATTTTAATTTTTACATTTACATCAGGATAAATTTTTTTATTATCTTCTATTAATTTTTGTACTGTTGGTATTAATCCTAAATCATCAATAGACATTGGACGTAAATCATAAATAATTTTTCTCATATCCTCAATAGTATGCCGGATATTCTCCAACATTGTCATTAATTCTAATTTTACCTGAATTGTATCTCTATCTATCATCTTAGAACAAAATTCTGTCTTATGTACCAGATTGGTTAAATTTTGTACCGTAGAATCATGTAAATCCCTAGCTATTCGTTTTCTTTCTAACTCCTGTGTTTCTAATATAGATACACCAGTAGCTCTCTCTGTCTCATTATGACCTGAAACTTCACTCTCTCGAATAAATCTTATGATGCTTCCCATAATCATAATCTTCTTATTAATATCCTCCAGATTTTCTTTAATTCGCTCTATTCTTGTATGACCTGCCAATATATTCTCCTGAATATCCTCCAGCCGATCTCTCCCCTTTGCACTGGAAGGACTAAAAAAACTTATATTATCTTTCAATCTTTCTTCAATAATTTCTTTCTCCCTCTGTAGGGACTCAACTTCTCTATGACTCTCTTCTAATCTTCTGATAATCTGGCTTTGCTCATTCTCAATATTCATAAGCATTTCTCTTAAGAACATTTCCATATCCATTTTATCTATCAAAATCAGTCCCCCCTTTATTTCTATCCTATACTCAAAAACAAACTGTAACAGTTCAGCCGGGGGCTGACCTGTTACGGAATTGGGCAAGCTTCACATGTAAATTGCCCAATTCCAATCCTGTTTTAGTCTTTTTTACGGTCTGCACAGCGGAGTGTGCAGACCTACCTGAACTGTTACAACAAAATACACATTTTGAGACGCTCTGCCTTTCATTATATCCTAGATATTCCATTTTGTCCATGTGTGGAGTTATGAATCAAAAGATTATTAATATTTTACAATAACATTTTACATACTAATCTATATATTTTTTAGTTATATGGACAATCCCTTTTTTTTGTGATAAAATTTTATAAATCAAGAAAAAGTCTATTAAATAAGGAGGCTGAATTTCATGCAAAAAAACAAAAAAACCTTTTTAGAAGTAATTGGAGGAATCCTCTTCTCTCTTTCTTTTCTTCATGCTGTAAACCGTCTAACATTCTTTTTGGCGACTGTAAAAGAACATTTATTTACTAGAAATGGAGAATATTACAAACACCCTTCTGGTCGTATGTTTTATACAAAAACAGGAAGTGGTTCACCAATTTTGCTTGTTCATGATTTGAATCCAACTAGTTCTGGATATGAATGGACTGAAATTGTAGATGAACTTTCCCAAAAACACACTGTTTATACTGTTGACTTATTAGGATGTGGCCGCTCAGACAAACCAAATATTACCTATACCAGTTATTTATATGTACAACAGCTTTCTAGTTTTGTACGGGACATTATTGTAGATGCTCCAGAATGTATTGTTACTGGTGAGTCTTCTGCTTTGGCAATTATGACTGCCAAAATGTACCCAGATTTATTTAGTAAGATTACTTTAGTAAACCCAACCCATTTTGATGAGGTAAAAAATTTTCCTGGATATTTAGATAGAATTTTTAAAAATATATATGAATTACCAATAATTGGAACATTTTTATATAATTTATCCACATCCAGATCTCACATTTTAAAAGTATTTCATACTGAATATTTCTTTTCAAAAGAAAAGAGTGCTTTAAAATATATATCCAGATATCATGAAGCAGCACATCTTAAAGGAAGTTCTTGCAAATATTTATTTGCGAGCCAACGTTGTCACTATCTTGGATGTAATGTAGCATCTGCTTTTGCCAACATCAACATTCCAATTAAGGTTATTTTCGGAGATGCTATGTCCTATACAGAAGATATGTGGGATTATATAATCACCCTAAATCCAGCTACTAATGTTTGTACCATTGCGAACTCATCATATCTTCCTCAATTGGAACATCCAACAACATTTATAAAAGTTCTTGAGAAAGAATAACCCATGATTATTTATGCTTAATAGGTCAATTAATGATGATTATAGACCGCTGATAAGCAGCTCCTAGCTGCGATAGCAGCGGTCTGCAATATAAGTCATAAATTACTTTTATATAAGTATTAAATAAAGAAAACTATGAGAGGATGATTTTTATGAAAACACGTTTACTTAACTATCTCAATGATACAGATAATCTCCTAAAAAATCAAAACTACTCTTATGAGGAATGGCAAAAAATAAAGAAGGAGCATTTAACCCAACTCTCCTTCTTTCAACATGAACGTCTTATTCATCTGATTGTAACCATAACTTTTGCTCTTCTTGAAATGCTATCTCTCATGCTTGTTATGTTCCAATTCTCTATTTTAGCATTACTTTTTTCATTGGTTATCTTAATTCTATTAATTCCATACATCAGTCACTATTATCTTTTAGAAAATGGTGTACAAAAAATGTACAAACAGTATGATGAAATTGTATCACACTTATAGAAATGAAATATTTATAAATAAATGTATTACCTTCCAAGAGGTTCCTTAGAAGGTTTTCCTCCCATTCTTGGATATTTGTTCTTGGTAGATTGTACTTTTTCTACAATTACAAGACTTCTGCCAATATCCGAATCTGGAAGTAAAAACTCCTTTACTTCCAATAGATTACCTCCTAGTATTTGAATTGCCTTCTTGGATTGTTCCAATTCTTCTGTAATTTCTCCTGATTTATAGGGAATAAACTTACCACTTCTCTTTACATAAGGAATGCAATATTCTGACAAAGTTGCTAAATTGGCTACTGCACGAGATACTACATAATCAAACTTTTCTCTAAACTCTTCTTTTTTTGCAAATTCCTCTGCTCTTCCATGATATGCTTCTATTTCTTTAAGCCCCAAATTCTCTATTACTTCTTGCAAAAATTTAATCCGTTTATTTAAAGAATCCAACAATACAATCTGCAAGTTTGGAAATGCAATTTTTAAAGGAATTCCAGGAAATCCAGCTCCAGTTCCCATATCCAATATTTTGAATGGTTCAGATAAATCTATTGCTTTTACTAAAGCTAAACTATCTACAAAATGTTTTTGTACAACCTCTTCCCATTCTGTAATTCCAGTAAGATTCATTACTTTATTTTTTTCAATTAAAAGTTCATAATACTGGATAAATTGCTTCACTTGTATTTCACTTAACTCTATATTCCATTCCTTCAAGTAGGAAACAAATTTGTCTGTTTGATACATAAATTACTCCTTCTGATTTATCTGCGTAACTGTTCATGGTTCTGAACAGTTACTTATCTGCTTTCTAAGTATACCAGTAACACAGAAATATCTGCTGGAGATACTCCAGAAATACGGGATGCCTGCCCTACTGATGCTGGACGGATTGCCTGCAACTTTTGCTTTGCCTCAATACGAAGGCTATACACTTGATTATAGTCAAGATTCTCTGGAATTTTTTTATTTTCCAATTTTTTAAAATGTTCCACCTGCTTCATTTGACGTTTAATATAACCTTCATACTTTAAGTTAATGTTAACCTGCTCTATCACATCTTTTGGAAGAGGTTTTCTTTTTGTATCAATTTCTTCCAACATCTCATAAGTAAGTTCTGGTCTCCTAATTAATTCAGCAATAGTAGCACCAGAATTCAATGGAGTACTTCCATTTGCTTCTAAAATAGCATTAACTTTAGCATTTCCACCAACTGTAGCCTTCTCGACTCTTGTTAATTCTTCTTGAATCATTTGTTTTTTCGCCAAAAACTTTTCATAACGTTCTTCATTAATTAATCCAATTTCATGTCCAATCTCAGTAAGACGCATATCCGCATTATCCTGACGAAGCAATAACCGGTACTCTGCCCTTGAGGTCATCATACGATATGGTTCATGCGTTTCTTTTGTTACCAAATCATCAATTAGCACACCAATATATGCCTGGGAACGGTCTAAAATAAGCGGTTCATGTCCAAGAATTTTTAATCCTGCATTGATTCCTGCAATTAGACCTTGAGCTGCTGCTTCCTCATAACCTGAACTTCCATTAAATTGCCCTCCACTAAATAGACCTTCAATCTTCTTAAATTCCAAAGAAGGTTTTAGTTGCGTGGCATTGATACAATCATATTCAATAGCATAAGCATTACGGACGATTTTTGCATTTTCCAGTCCTGGTACAGAACGATACATTTTATATTGTACATCTTCCGGAAGAGAACTGGACATTCCTCCTATATACATTTCATTTGTATAATTTCCCTCTGGCTCAATAAATACCTGATGACGTTCTTTATCGGCAAAACGAACCACTTTATCTTCTATAGATGGACAATATCTTGGACCTGTTCCTTCAATATCACCAGAATATAAAGGTGAACGGTCTAAATTACTGCGAATAATCTTATGTGTTTCTTCATTTGTATAAGTAAGCCAGCAAGATACTTGTTCCTTTTTTATATCTTCTGGTGTATTGGTAAAAGAAAATGGTACAACTTCTTCATCCCCAAATTGTTCTGTCATTTTACTAAAATCTATAGAACGTTTATCAATTCTTGCTGGCGTTCCTGTCTTAAAGCGATACAATTCTATACCCAATTCTCTTAAAGATTCTGACAAATGATTTGCAGCAGAAAGACCATTTGGTCCTGTATAATTACTTACATCCCCATATACACAACGAGCCTTTAAATAAACACCAGTACACAACACTACTGTTTGACATGGATAAATTGCATCAGAAAAAGTCTGTACACCTGTAACCTTTCCATCCTCCACTAAAATCTTTGTAACTTCCGCTTGTTTTACAGTAAGATTTTCTGTATTCTCTATCACTTTTCTCATTTCAGTGGTATAATCCTGTTTATCTGCCTGGGCACGAAGAGAGTATACTGCTGGTCCTTTTGATTTATTTAACATCTTTGACTGGATATAGGTTTTATCTATATTTTTTCCCATTTCTCCGCCTAATGCATCAATCTCCCGCACTAAGTGCCCTTTCGAACTACCACCAATATTAGGATTACAAGGCATTAAAGCAATACTATCCATACTAACAGTGAACATGATTGTCTGCAATCCAAGTCTTGCTGCAGCCAAAGCTGCTTCACATCCAGCATGTCCTGCACCAACTACACAAACATCATAAGCTTCATATTCGTAAGCCATCTTTATCCTCCTTAATCCGCAATCATTTTCCCATGTATCTGTTCAGTACCTAAACAGTTACTTTCCCATACAAAATTCAGAAAATATTTTATTTACCAAATCTTCTTCTACGGTTTCTCCTATAATCTCACCCAAAACTTTATAAGCATTCATCAAATCAATAGAATAAAAGTCTTCCGGCATACCATTATGAATACTTTCCCTTACTTGCTCCAAACTGTCTATACCTTCCTTGATAGCCGCCTTGTGCCGTACATTAGTAATATAAACCTCATCATTAAATGAAATCTCACCCTCATAGAACATATCTTTAATCATATTCTCCAATTCCTGCATTCCTTTTTGAAGTTTTGCAGAAATATCTACAATTGGAGATTCCTTATCACTATATTTTTTCATAGCAAGTATAATATCTTCCTTTGACACCATTTCTTTTAAATCTATTTTATTACGCAAAATAATTGCTTTTCTATCTTTTATAAATTCCATTACAGTATCATCATTTTCATCTAATGCTTTTGCAGAGTCCACCACATATAAAATTAGATCTGCCTGCTCTGCCTCATTTCTTGCCCTCTCTACACCAATCTGTTCTACTATATCTTTTGTTTGCCGGATTCCCGCTGTGTCCATAATATTTAATAAAATACCATCAAACACAATAGTTTCTTCCAAGGTATCCCTTGTAGTCCCTTCAATATCCGTTACAATAGCTCTATCTTCTTTCAGCATTCCGTTTAATAAGGAAGACTTTCCTGCATTTGGTTTTCCAATAATTACTGTATTAATTCCCTCTTTCATCAATCTTCCATGGTCGGAAGACTGATATAACTTGTCTAACTTTTTAAGATTACTCTCTACATTAGAAAGTAATGTCTTATCAAACCCATCTATATCAATATGTTCAGGATCATCTAGTGCAGCTTCAATAAATGCTACATCTCTTAAAATATTCTCTCTGATCTCTACTATTTTTTTCTGTACACTTCCCTTTAATTGATTAAGGGAACTTTGTAATGCATAATGATTTTTTGATTGAATTACATCAATTACTGCCTCTGCCTGTGATAAATCAATTCTGCCATTCAAAAATGCTCTTTTTGTAAACTCTCCTGGTTCCGCCACTCTGGCACCATATTTTACTGCTGTTTCTAATACCTTTCTGGTTACCATCATGCCTCCATGACAATTAATTTCTACTACATCTTCTTTTGTATAGCTCTTTGGTCCTTTCATAATTATAACAAGAACTTCATCTATCATTTGTTCTCCATCAAAGATGTATCCATAATGCACTGTATGACTTTTTTGTTCTGATAATTTCTTCTTTCTCCCCTTAGATTGATAAATCTTATCAATTATAGAAAATGCTTCATCACCACTAATACGAACAATACTAATTCCAGCATTACTCATCCCTGTTGCAATTGCAGCAATTGTATCTGATTTCATTCATTTCCTCCTTTCATTTCTGGTAGCACCGGCTAAAGCAGGCAATATACATTTACTATGTAAAAAATTCTTATAAGGTAAAAAGGGGTTTTTCAACCCCTTTTTGATTTCCCTATATTCGTTATCCTCAATTATTCACGACTTATATTGCAGACCGTGAATAATCTCGGATTATTCTTCTGATATAGTCTCTGTCTCTTTACTCTCAAATGAGTTGTGATTATATCCGCCTCGATTGCTATGATAGCTATTATTATAATTTCTGTTATATTTCTTATAACCACCAGAACGATTACCATAATCACGATAACCTTTTTTTGGAGCAATTATCACTTTTCGGTTTGGTTCCTCACCTTCACTATAAGTCTCAACTGCTTTATCATATTGTAATGCAGAATGAATAATTCTTCTCTCATAAGGTGTCATTGCATCTAAGGTAACTGGTTGTTTTGTTTTCTTCACTTTAAAAGAAACATTCTTTGCCAAATTCTCCAAAGTAGCTTTTCTACGTGCTCTATAATTCTCACTGTCTAACTTGATTCTATAATAAGTATCACTTTGTTTATTTACTGCCAAATTAGTTAAATATTGTAATGCCTCTAAAGTCTGACCTCTTCTGCCAATGAGTAATCCCATATCGTTGCCTACAATATTAATATCCATTCTGTTTTCTTCTTCATTACACTGAATTTCAAAAGAAGCATCAATTCCCATGTGGCTGCATACTTTCTTCAAAAAATCTTCTGCAACACCTGGAAGTGTTTTCTTTAACTTCACACGAATCTTTGCTGGCTTACTAAAGAAACCTAACAAACCACTACTTTCCTTTTCTATAACTTCATACTCAACTTTATCACTGGTAGTCTCTAATTTCTGTAAAGCTAAATCCAGTGCTTCATCTACAGTTTTTGCTGAAAATTCTACCCAATCCATGTTATTTATCCCCCTTATCTGATTGCTCCATCATGTGAGCAATAGAAGCAATACTACCTTTTTTATAATTCATAGATTTGTTTTCTTTCATATTATTTTTCTTTGTATTTACATTTGATAAATCTTTCACAGAATTTGTTCTGGTTGTAGCGACATTTTTAATGCTTCCATTCGATACTTCCAGACCTAACTTCTCCCTCTTTTCTTTTGCTTTCTCCATATTTTTCTCAACCATTTCGTCTACATCCAGATTATCCATATACTTATTCACAAAGAATTGTTGTATAATACGGAATAAATTACTTGCAATCAAGTAAATACCTGCTCCAATTGGGAAAAATAAACAAAAAATACCTGACATAATTGGCATAAACAAATTCATAGACTTCATGGAAGCTGCCATAGGATTATCTGGGTCTATCTGTGAATTTTGACTCATTAAATGTGTTTGTATATATTGTAAAATAACAGATACTATCGGAATAATAATTCCAGGAAACATTTTTGTTGCTGGTGTCTCTGAAATATTAAGTCCTCCAAATACATAATTAATATGCATAATTTTATCTGCAATATTAGTAACCTCAGATGCCTGTCCATTTGCAAATAATTCTGCAAAAGCACTCCAATTGTCTCTACCAAATTTGGTTAATACATCAATAATGTAATTCTCATTCTCTCTAAGGGCATTAATTAAATTGTCACCCCAGCCACTTGTCACAACTTTTAAATTAGCTGCATTGTCTGCCAAATATTGTAATGCATCATTATTATCTAAAGATAATTTAGCTACCTTATCATAAATATCATATATTTGATCCACATAAGCAGGAACTGCATAAATTACCCGATACAATGCCAAAAAAACAAACATTGTTATAAACATTGGCAAACATCCACCAGTAGGACTTGCACCATATTTATCATATAATGCTTTTGTTTCCTGCTGCTGTGCCATAACAGATGCATTATCTGTCTTTCCTTTATACTTTTGTGTGATCTTTGACAACTCCGGTTGCATTTTAGAAGACAACTTAGAAAACTTCTGCTGTTTAATCGTCAACGGAAGCATTATAAGATTCACAATAAAAGTAAATATAATTATATTAATTGCTACATTTTCAATACCCAAAATATTATATATGGCATTTAAAATCCATCCTAAAACCTTAGCAATTGGTCCTAGAAAACTTCCACCATACTGTGTCAAAAAAATATCGAACACGCTAAAATCCTCCTTGGCTCATATCCAGATTATGGAACTGGATCATAACCACCCTTTGCAAAAGGATTACAGCACAAAATCCGCCAAATAGTTAATAAACTTCCTTTCATTACCCCATGCTTCTCTAATGCTTCTATTGCATATTGCGAACAGGTGGGAGTATAAATGCATGTACCATGCCCTTTTAAAGGAGATAAATACTTTCGATAAAGTTTTATAAAAAAAATCAATACTTTTTTCATTCCTCAATCATCTTCTCATCTAAAATTCTATGAAGCTTGCCTAAATGCAATATTGCACTGTTGATATCCCAATAGTTCTTACCTTTTGCCGTATTACGAGCGATCACAACAATGTCCCATCCACACTGTAACTTATCACCATTCAAACGAAAACTCTCCCGAATCAATCTTGTCAGCCGATGTCTAACCACACTATTACCAACTTTCTTGCTTACTGAAATTCCAAACCGATTCTTATTTAAATCATTTTTCATTATATACATTACTAGATATTTGTTGGCATAAGATTTTCCATTCTTGTACACGTTTTGAAAATCCTGATTTTTCTTTAATGCTTCTGACAATTTCAAAATCTCCAATTCTCACTTATTTCCAATTTCTAAAATACTTCAAAAGAGTCTTAACCTGATAAACTTACAACTACTTTTTAAGTTAAAACAAAAGGTCACAAAAAATGCGACCTAAGCGGATAATTTCTTTCTTCCTTTTGCTCTTCTGCTAGCTAATACTTTTCTTCCACCTTTTGTACTCATTCTAGCTCTGAAACCATGAACTTTAGCTCTTGATCTCTTTTTTGGTTGAAATGTCATCTTCATCTTTACAACACCTCCTTATTAATTCTATTATTGTTCATCACTAGGCATATTAAGACTATTCTAGCTTAATATCATGAGTTATTATATTATGAAAATTTCTTTTCGTCAAGTATTATTTTTTATAATAACTTGTAACTGTTCAGCCATGCAAAAGTATATGTGCAAATTGCACGAGGGAGCTTGCTCACAAAGGGCAATTTGTACATATACTTTTATATGCTTAACGCCATACATGAATATTTTGCCAGCCAACTTATAATATTTTTACTCATGATGTATATTCTGGCAAAATATGAATGGCATGGCTGAACAGTTACAATAATTTAATAATTATGCGTTATCCACGACTATTGCATAAATTTATAAACTTATCCACATTTTGTTGATAAGTTGTGGATAAGATCTGTATTATTGTGTATAGACTTGTTATTTAGACATTATTTTCCTTGATTTTTTCACATTTTTCGACAATGTTTACATTATTTACAAATTAATTCACATAATTGTGCATAACATGATTATTTTTTTATTTTCACATAGATAACACATTTTTTCAACATATATTTTTGATTTTGTGGAATCTTTTTTTTAATTTGTGGATAACTTTTGAAAAAAAACAGCTAAGCATTGAAAAAAAGTCCATTTTGTTATAAAATAAAGTGGTACAAATAGACATTTTTAGGTATATATTTTATTTTTCTACCTATTTATACTAATGATTTATAATGGTTTCATTTATTAGAATCCATTTTTACGAAATTAAAACGAAAGGAAGCCACTATCTTCTATAAAAAAGAAAGAATTTTTATAAGAAGATATTATGTCGTGATATATTGTGTGCATTTCCGACATAATATGCAAAGGGTATAAACATGAAAGATACGATTATTAAAAATTGGGATAATATTTTACAACATCTGAAAGTAGAACATTCGATTTCTGAAATTGTATTTAAGACTTGGATACAGTCTCTTCAAGTGTACTCTCTGAAAGACAATGTTCTTACTATATCTATTGACGATTCCCGTGTTGGAGATGGCAAGAAATATATCACTTCAAAATTTGCTGTTCCACTTCAGGTTTCTATTGAGGAAATTATAGGTGAGAGTTTTATTTTGGAATTTGAACTTGCCAAGGATTTAAAAAATCGTGCAATACCAGAGGATATTATGGAACCATCCTCCGATCAAAATCCTGACAATTATTCGAATATTCCTCAGAATATTGCCTCCTTCCTAAATCCTCGTTATACCTTTGATACATTTGTGGTAGGAAGTAACAATAGTCTGGCACACGCAGCCTCTCTTGCTGTAGCAGAGAATCCGGCTGAAGTCTATAATCCTTTATTTATATATGGAGGTGTGGGACTGGGAAAGACTCACTTAATGCATTCCATTGCCCACCACATTCTCCAACATAATCCTAGTACCCAGGTACTTTATGTAACAAGTGAGGTATTTACCAATGAACTGATTGAAGCTATCCGTAACCGTTCGGATACCAGTTCCATTCAGGAATTTCGCAAGAAATACCGTAATATAGATGTTTTATTAATTGATGATATTCAGTTTATTATAGGAAAAGAAAGTACTCAGGAGGAGTTCTTTCATACCTTTAATACATTACACGGGTCTAAAAAACAGATTATTATTTCTAGTGATAAGCCACCTAAAGAATTTGAAACTCTAGAAGAACGCCTTCGATCCCGTTTTGAATGGGGACTTCAAGTTGATATTCAGGCTCCAGATTATGAGACCAGAATGGCGATCTTAAGAAAAAAAGGTGAAATTGAAGGCTATACCATTGATGATGAAGTTTTACGTTACATTGCAAGTAATGTAAAATCTAACATTCGTGAAATCGAAGGGGCTCTTACTAAAATAGTTGCGGTTTCCCGGCTTAAGAATACAGAAGTAAATGTGGTTCTTGCAGAAGAAGTTCTTAAGGATTTAATTTCACCAGACAGTAAAAGAAACATTACTGTTGAATATATAACAGAAGTTGTTGCAGATCATTTTGATATTACAGTGAGTGATATCCTTTCTTCGAAAAAGAGCCGTAATATTGCATATCCACGACAAATCTGTATGTATTTATGTAGAGTACTAACTGGAAATTCGCAGAAAGAAATCGGTGCTAAACTTGGCAAAAGAGATCATTCTACTATTATACATGGTATCAATAAAATTACTGCGGATCTAAAAACAGACACAGCTTTACAAAACGTTGTAGAGATCCTTAAGAAAAAAATTAGTCCACAATAGGCTGTTTATTTTTATGTGATTTAGGTGTGGATAACTTTTCCAATTTTTTTCAAGTTATCTTATCCACATTTTTATAACTGGTTATTTATTCTGTTTCCACACAGTTACAATTTCCGTATTCCCTTTTATTTTCTGGGTTACAGCGGTTATTCACATTTTCACAGCCCCTATTATTACTGATACTATAATTTATTTATATTTATCTTTAAATTCAACCTGAAAGGAGTTTCACAAAGTTATGCACATTATATGTCACAAATCTGATTTATTAAACGGAGTTAATATCGCCCTTAGAGCAGTTTCTTCCCGTACTACATTACCTATTTTAGAATGTATTGTTATTGAAGCTATGAATGATACTATTAAATTAATTTCAAATGATCAAGAAATAGGTATTGAAACAATTGTAAAAGGTACTATTGTTTCTCCAGGTAGTATTGCTATTAGTGCTAAAATATTCTCAGATATTATTCGTAAGTTACCAGAAAGTGATATTACTTTTATGTCAGATGAATCCAATAAAGCATTTATTCAATGTGAGAAAGCAAAATTTAATTTATCTGGAAAATCTTATGAGGAGTTTCCGTTATTGCCTCAGATTGAAAAAAATAATTCTGTTACTATTTCTGATTTTGCTTTAAAAGAGATTATTCATCAGACTGTTTTTTCTATTTCAGATAATGAAAGTAATCGGATTATGACTGGTGAGTTATTTGAGATTCATGGTGATACATTTAAAGTAGTTTCATTAGATGGTCATAGAATTTCTATTCGTAAAATTCAACTGCATGACCAGTATCCTGATATGAAAGTTATTGTTCCAGGTAAGACATTGAATGAAATCAGCAAAATTTTATCTGGTGATGTAAATAAGACAGTAGAAATGTATTTTACAGATAAACATATCTTATTTGCTTTTGATAATACTACAGTATTATCCCGTCTTATTGAAGGAGAATATTATAAAGTTGAACAAATGCTTTCTAATGATTATGTAACGAAAGTTACTGTAAAAAATCATGAATTTTTAAGTTGTATTGACCGTGCTTCATTGCTTATTAAAGATGCAGATAAGACTCCAATTATTATTAATATTACAGAAGATACGATGGAGCTTAGAATCAATTCTTCCATTGGTTCCATGAAAGAGGAAATTGAATACAAAAAAGAAGGAAAGGACATTATGATTGGCTTTAATCCAAAGTTTCTTATGGATGCACTCCGGGTAATTGATGATGAAGAAATTGAGATTTATCTCTTTAATCCAAAAGCACCTTGCTTTATAAAAGACAAAGAAGAAAGCTATATTTATTTAATTTTACCAATTAACTTTAATGTGGGTGAATAAAGTGAACAAAATTTCATGAAAGGGATATATGGAAAATATGGATACCATTGAACTTAGAGATGAGTATATTAAGCTTGGACAAGCATTAAAAGCTGCTGGAATGGTGGGTTCCGGTGTAGAGGCTAAAATAGTGATTCAAGATGGGTTAGTAAAGGTAAATGGCGTTGTTGAATACCAGAGAGGCAAGAAATTATACAATGGAGCAGTTATAGAATTTGAAGGACAGACTGTAAAAATAGTAGGATAATTATGTATATAAAATCAATAGAGTTACAGAATTTTAGAAATTATGACAACTTATATATGGAATTTCACCCAGAAAAAAATATACTCTATGGAGATAATGCCCAAGGAAAAACGAATATTTTAGAGGCACTTTATTATTGCGGCATGACAAAATCCCATAAAGGAAGTAAGGAAAAAGAAATTATCAAATTAAATACAAGTGAATCCCATATACGTATGTTAATTGAAAAAAAAGGTGTGGAAAGACGAATTGATATGCATTTGAGACGAAATAAGGCAAAGGGTGTAGCCATTGATGGTATTCCCATCCGTAAATCCAGTGAGCTATTTGGTCTTGCAAATATTGTTTTTTTTTCACCTGAGGATCTTGGGATTATCAAACATGGACCAGGAGAGAGAAGAAGATTTCTGGATATGGAATTATGTCAATTAGACAAGGTCTATTTGCATAATTTGGGAGAATATAACCAGATAGTAAATCAGAGAAATAATTTATTAAAACAAATTCATTCTGATAACCATTTAATAGATACTTTGGATATTTGGGATAGCCAGCTAATAGAGTATGGTGTGCAGGTTATTAAACGTAGGCAGTCCCATATCAAAAAACTGAATGAGATTATTACACCTATCCATGAAAAACTTTCTGGAGGAAGAGAACATTTGTACTTAGAGTATGATGCAAATGTTTTAGGGGAAGACTTTTCTTTGAAAGTCTGCCAGAATAGAGAAAAGGATTTGTACCAAAAGGTTACAACGGTTGGTCCACATAGAGATGATCTCCGTTTTTGTATTGGAGATATTGATATCCGAAAATATGGATCTCAGGGACAGCAAAGAACATCTGCACTGTCACTTAAATTGGCTGAAATTGAACTTATCCGGCAATCAGTAGGAGAGAATCCTATTCTACTTCTGGATGATGTATTGTCAGAATTAGACAGAAACAGACAGAATCATTTACTAGATAGTATTCAAGATATTCAGACAATTATTACATGTACTGGTCTGGAAGAATTTATTCAGGAGAGATTACAGATTAATCAAGTATATAAAGTTGTGAATGGTACTATTACAAAGGAAAATTTGACTGTCTGATTACAAATATTGGTAAGGTAGTATAGAAGGAGGAAGCATATGAATCAGGAATACGGTGCTGACCAGATACAGATTTTAGAAGGATTAGAAGCAGTTAGAAAAAGACCGGGAATGTACATTGGAAGTACTTCCATCCGTGGCTTACATCATTTGGTGTATGAGATTGTAGATAATTCTGTAGACGAGGCTTTAGCAGGATTTTGTACAGAAATACAGGTGTTTATTAATGAGGATAATTCGATTACAGTAATAGATAATGGACGTGGTATTCCTGTTGGAATTAATCAGAAGACTGGCTTGCCTGCCGTTGAGGTAGTATTTACCATTTTACATGCTGGTGGAAAATTTGGTGGTGGAGGATACAAAGTATCAGGAGGTCTTCATGGTGTAGGTGCATCTGTTGTAAATGCACTTTCTGAGTGGTTGGAAGTCGAAATCCATACTGAGGGAAAGATACATAAGCAAAGATATGAAAGAGGAAAAGTTATATATCCTCTTAAGGTTATAGGAGAAACCCAAAAGCAGGGAACCAAAGTTACATTTCTTCCTGATAAAGAAATGTTTGAAGAAACCATATTTGACTATGAGACACTTCGCCAGCGTTTAAGAGAAATGGCTTTTTTAACAAAGGGATTGAAAATTATACTTGCAGATAAAAGATTGGAAGAACCAAAAGTCCGGGAATTTCATTATGAGGGCGGTATTAAAGAATATGTACAATATTTGAACCGGCATAAAGAGCCATTGTATCCTGAAATTATATATTGTGAAGGTGAAAAAAATGGTGTTAGTGTAGAGGTGGCTCTTCAACATAATGACTCTTATACAGAAGGATGCTACAGTTTTGTAAATAATATTACAACACCTGAGGGCGGAACTCATCTGGTAGGATTTAAAAATGCATTGACTAAGACATTTAATGATTATGCCAGACAACAGAAATATCTAAAAGATAATGAGCAAAATCTTTCTGGAGAAGATATCCGGGAGGGATTGACAGCAATTATTAGCATAAAAATAGGGGAACCACAGTTTGAAGGACAGACAAAACAGAAATTAGGAAATAGTGAAGCAAGAGGTGCAGTGGAAAGTATTTTTGGAGAACAGCTTATCTATTTCTTGGAACAGAATCCTAATGTGGCAAAGGCAATCTGCGAAAAAGCTGTACTTGCCCAAAGAGCAAGGGATGCTGCCAGAAAAGCAAGAGATTTAACAAGAAGAAAAACTGCTTTGGAGGGAATGAGTCTTCCAGGAAAACTTGCAGATTGTTCTGATAAGAATCCTGAGAATTGTGAAATTTATATCGTGGAGGGAGATTCTGCGGGAGGTAGTGCAAAGACAGCACGTTCCAGAGCAACCCAAGCCATTCTTCCACTTCGTGGTAAAATTCTGAATGTAGAAAAAGCTCGTTTAGATAGAATTCTGGTCAATGAAGAGATCAAAGCAATGATTACAGCTTTTGGAACTGGAATTTATGATGATTTCGATATTTCAAAGTTAAGGTATCATAAGATCATTATCATGACAGATGCGGACGTAGATGGTGCACATATTAGCACATTGCTCCTTACATTTTTCTATCGTTTTATGCCTGAACTGATAAAGCAGGGGTATGTGTATCTGGCACAGCCTCCACTTTACAAGGTAGAACGTAATAAAAAGGCATATTATGCATACAGTGATGATGAATTAGCAAAAATTCTAAATGAAATAGGCAGAGATAATAACAATAAAATTCAGCGTTACAAAGGATTGGGTGAGATGGATGCAGATCAGCTATGGGAAACAACTATGGATCCAGAAAAGAGAATTCTTCTAAAAGTGGTAGTGGACGAAGAGCAGGAGGCAGAAATTGACCTTACCTTTACGACTCTTATGGGAGATAAAGTAGAACCAAGACGGGAATTTATTGAGGAAAATGCGAAATTTGTAAAGAATTTGGATATATAAAAGTAACTGTTCATGGTTTTGAACAGTTACAATATAAAAATAGAAAGATGGAGGCAGCTATATGGACGAAAATATCTTTGACAAGATTAACGAGGTTGATCTGAAAAAGACTATGGAAACATCATATATTGATTATGCCATGTCAGTTATTGCAGCTCGTGCCTTACCAGACGTAAGGGATGGGTTGAAACCAGTACAACGAAGAATTATGTACGCCATGATAGAATTGAATAATGGTCCTGATAAGCCACATCGTAAATGTGCCCGTATCGTGGGAGATACTATGGGTAAATATCACCCACATGGTGATAGTTCTATTTATGGTGCATTGGTTAATTTAGCACAAGAGTGGTCTACCAGATATCCATTGGTAGATGGACATGGAAATTTTGGTTCTGTGGATGGAGATGGTGCAGCAGCCATGCGTTACACAGAGGCAAGATTAAGTAAAATATCTATGGAGATGTTATCTGACATCAACAAGGATACAGTAGATTTTATTCCAAACTTTGATGAAACAGAAAAAGAACCTGTGGTACTGCCATCCCGTTTTCCGAATTTATTGGTAAATGGAACTTCTGGTATAGCCGTAGGAATGGCAACAAATATTCCACCTCACAATTTAAGAGAGGTTATTAATGCTGTAGTAAAAATTATTGATAATGTAGTAGAAGAAGATAGATCAACTACAATAGAGGAGATTTTATCTATTGTAAAAGGACCGGATTTTCCAACTGGAGCCACTATTTTAGGAACCAGAGGAATTGAACATGCCTATCGGACAGGACGAGGAAAAATCCGTGTTCGTGCAGTAACAGAGATTGAATCCCTGCCAAATGGAAAGAGTCAGATTATTGTATCAGAACTTCCATTTATGGTTAATAAAGCAAGATTAATTGAGAAAATTGCAGAATTACATAAGAACAAGAAAATAGACGGAATCACAGAATTAAGAGACGAATCCGATAGAGAGGGCATGCGTATTGTAATTGAATTACGTCGTGATGTGAATGCAAATATTCTTCTGAATCAATTGTACAAGCATACTCAGCTACAGGATACTTTTGGTGTAATTATGCTTGCATTAGTGAACAATGAGCCTAAAGTAATGAGTATTCTTGAGATGCTGGAATATTATTTAAAACATCAGGAAGAAGTAGTAACCAGAAGAACCCAATATGATTTAAATAAGGCAGAAGAAAGAGATCACATTTTACAAGGGTTACTGATTGCCTTAGACAATATTGATGAAGTTATATCCATTATCCGATCTTCTAAAACAACAGCAGAGGCAAAGACCCGTTTGATGGAGAGATTCTCTCTAGATGAGGTGCAGGCAAATGCAATTGTAGAAATGCGTTTGAGAGCATTAACCGGTTTGGAAAGAGAAAAACTGGAAGATGAACATGCAGAATTGATAAAGAAAATTGGAGAATACAGAGCAATATTAGCAGATCGCAAACTTTTGTTAAATGTGGTAAAAGAGGAAATTATATTAATTCGTGACAAATATGGAGATGATAGAAGAACCAGTATAGGTTTTGATGAATATGATTTGTCCAATGAAGATTTAATTCCTTTGGAAAATACCGTTATTGCCAGAACCAGCCTTGGATATATTAAAAGAATGACAATCGATAACTTTAAAAGCCAGCATCGTGGTGGAAAAGGAATCAAAGGTATGCAGACCTTAGAGGAAGATTTTATTGAAGACTTATTAATGACAACCACCCATCATTATGTAAATTTCTTTACCAATATGGGAAGAGTCTATCGTATCAATGCATACGAG
>CAMWUK010000059.1 GCA_947177415.1 uncultured Clostridiaceae bacterium | reverse complement strand
AAATATATTTTTACAAATAACATAGATACTTATCATTGGGATTACGATGGTATATATAAATATACAAGACATAATAAAGATAACTATCATAAAGCGTGTTATAGGATTAAAGCACAAAACAAGGGATATATTTCTGTCATGCTACAATCGAAAGGAGAAACTAGAATATATATATCAGATAAAAACATGAAAAAAATATCAAATTATGCTTATTTAAATGAAAATGGTAAAGAGTATGATAGTGGATATTTTGCGGTAGATAAAAATGAAACATATTATATTAATATAGAAACAAGTAGTGAAAAGAAGATAAAATCTATTAGTTACAAATATGAGCGTATTAATGATATGGGAGGAATAAATCGTGATAATGCTACAGAATTAACTGAAGGGGATAATACAGGAATTATTACTGCAGGAACAGAGAATTCTAGATGGTATAAACATATACTGACGGAAAAAGATATTTGTTATTTACAAGGAGAGATTGACGAGGAAGATGATGCTTCATGTTTCTATGACATGGGATATTGTTTTACTAAAAATAGTGGCAGCTTTACAGTGAATTACTACTTAAATAATACACTAATAGATTCAGATATTACAGCATGGACAGGAGGAAGATTGGGTATATACATGTCGTATCATGATATTAAAGATATAAATATTGGAGATTTGCTGTATATTGAAGTTACAAATAAAACGGTATCAAAAGAATATAATGTTGACAATACAAAATCATCTAGTGGTTATTTATGTATTAATACAGATAGCAGTGATATGGAAAGATTAAGGTAAAATTAAAAATTTTTATTATCTATGTGGATTTTTTATAAGGAGAGAATAAAAATGCATACAAACAAAAAAATAAAAAGAAAGTGGAAACAAGTAATTGCAATGATAACCGCATCAGCACTAATTTCTACCAGTGGCACATTTGGAGAGGTGTCCTTTGCAATGACAGAAAAGGCTGCTGTAAAAACGGTGGAGGATAGTGGTCAGACAGCACAGACAGCGAGTGCAACAGATGTGGCAGAACAGGAAAGAAATACAGAGAAAAACGAAATTACATTTAAGGAGATTTTTGAAAAATTTACATCTGGATTGAGCCAAAAAGGGATTATGAAAACCATGGCAAGCTCAAGCGACTTGGTTTATGGTGACTATACTTATACAATATCAGAAAATGAGGCAACGATAACAGGGTATAAGGGAAGTGGAAGTAGTATAGTCATTCCGAGTGTGATTGAAGGATATAAAGTGACAAACATTGGAGATAGTGTGTTTTCTGGATGTGATAACTTGATTAGCATAAAAATACCAAACAGTGTAACAAGTATAGGAAATCATGTATTTTACAGATGTAGAAACTTGAATAATATAGAAATACCGAATAGCGTAACAAGTATTGGGGATGTGGTGTTTGGAAACTGTAAGAGCTTGACAAGTATAAAGCTTCCAATAGGTGTCATGAGAATAGGAAGGGGTACATTTCTATCTTGTACTAATTTAGCAAGTGTAGAGATGTCATCTAATGTAACGAGCATAGAGGAAGCAGCATTTTGGGGATGTATCAGTTTGAGTGATTTAGAGCTTTCAAGTAATGTAACAAATATAGGAAGTATTGCGTTTGTTGGATGTCGTAGCCTGACCAGCTTAGAAATCCCAAGTAGTGTAACATGTATAGAAGAAACAGCATTTATTAGATGTGGTTCGCTTGAGAAGATAAAAGTAGATAGACAAAATAAAATGTATGATAGTAGAGATAATTGTAATGCAATTATAGAAAAGAAAACAAACACTTTAATGCGAGGATGCAAAAATACGATAATTCCTAATGATGTGACAAAAATAGGTTTATCTTCGTTTAGCGGTTGTAATAGTTTAACTAGTATAACCATTCCGGATAATGTGACAAGTATAGGAAAATCTGCATTTCAGAATTGCAGTAACTTAAAAGATGTGTATTATACTGGCAATGAGAAAGCATGGAATCAGATAGATATAGAAGAGGATAATGATACTTTAACAAGTGCTACCATTCATTATAATAGTAAAGATATTTACATGAATATAAATAAAACTACCATTACCTTATCCCAAAACATCTATACATATGATGGGAGTGAAAAAACCCCGGATGTTTCTGTGGTTCTTGATGGAAGGACTTTAATAAAGGATATAGACTATACTCTTTCCTATTCTAATAATATTAATGTTGGCATCGCAACTGTCACTATTACTGGCAAGGGTGATTATACTGATGTTGTTTCAAAAACCTTTAATATCAAAGAAGTTGCAAATAGTGGTTCTTGTGGCGATGGTCTTACATGGAAAATAACTGGTAAAGAAAAAAGTTTGACTTTATCAATAGATGGTACAGGAAAAATGACAGATTACGATTCATACGAATCTGTTCCTTGGTACAATCGTGAAACAGCAGTAACATCAATAGTTATTGGTGATAAAGTGGAAAGTATAGGTAATTATGCATTTTATGGATTTTCAAAATTATCATCAATTACGATTCCGCCAAGTGTAAAATCCATAGGTGATTATGCATTTATGGATTTGGAAGATGTTAAAGGGATAGTGATTCCTGATGGTGTACAAACTATCGGAAAACATGCTTTTTATTCATGTGATAGTTTAAGGTATATTGAGATTTCTGACAGTGTATCCGAGATTGGAAATTCTGCATTTGATAAATGCAATAAACTGACAGATATTGTTTTTTGTGGTAATGCACCAAAACTTGGTTCTAACTGCTTAACAAATAGTGATGATGTCAAAATATTCTACCCCAATGCTGCTTTGGGATGGAACAGTATTATACAGAATAGTGAATATGATTTATGCACATGGAATACATGGGACAGCAAAGTTAAAACGAGGGATATTGTACTTCTTCTTGATGTTTCTGGAAGTATGGAAGATAGAATAGATAAGTTGAAGATGGCTGCAATTTTATTTATTAAAGAGATGGGAGGAAGGCTGAAAAATACTCGTGTTTCTGTAGTAACTTATAATGCATCAGCAACAGTGCTGTCTGATCTGACAACAAACAATGAAACACTTGGAGACCTGATTAGTAAACTTAATGCAGATGGTGATACAGCTTATTTGGAGGCACTTAAAAGTGCAAAAAAGTTGCTAGAAAAAAGCACCGCAAATGAAAAATCGATAGTTATGTTTAGTGATGGTGAGCCAAATGATTCTCAAGCTGATATTTATGCTTTAGCCGAAGAATTGAGAACTTCTTATACAATATACACAGTGGGCTTGGTAGATTCTGATTCTCGAAGAAATGTTTTAAAAAAGGTAGCAGGGGGCGATGGCAACTATTTTGAATCGGATAATATCGACGGATTAGTGAATGCATTTTTAAAGCTTGCAGAGGAAATAGATACTGTTGTAGAAAAATTTAAAATAGATGAAAAAGCAACAGGAATAAAAGATGGAAATGTCATGATAGGTGGAGAATTAATTATTTCGAATGCTTCTGATGCTTCTGCTGACATTCTTTCGAAAAAAGTGTCAAATATAAAATGGACGAGTAGCGACCAAAGTATTGTTAGTGATGAGGGAATTTCATGCAAGGGTGTTAATGCTTATGACAACCATAGTGCCATGCTTATGATTTCTCTTACACCGCAAAAGGCGGGAACGGTTATAATTACTGGAATCCTGCCAAATGGTTTGAGTAAGAGTTGTGAAGTTACCATAACAGAAGAAATTCATGTGCCTACAGAAAAAGTTCATGTACCTACAGAAAAAGTTGTAACATTAACTTATCGTTCGGATGGAACAATTGGAATACCGTGTGAAGGTTCAAAATCTGTAAAGGCTAGTCATGATTTTTATTATTCGGATAATTTTTTCTACTCTGATACTACAAGCTATAATAATTCGTTGGCTGTTATGTCATTGGGGCTTGAATTGACATCGTTTAGCAGTCCGAAATATGATACGAAAGATGCTAACGAAAATAATATTGATTATATGAGTACAACAATTGATAATGAACGTGCTGAAAATCTTAAAGAAGCCTACAATGCATTAGAGTTTAGAAATGCTAAATATTATAATTACAATACACCATTATTTGATGATTCTGACAAAGTGGCTTTTTCTTTTGCAAGAAAGAATATTTCAGATGGACAGTCAGAAGACACACTGATTGCTGTTGTTATTCGCGGAGGAGGTTATGGGGCAGAATGGGTTAGTAATTTTCATGTAGGGAATAGTGGAAATGCTATTGGCTTTGATAGTGCAGCAAAAGAAGTTTTACAAAAATTAAAAGAGTATCTTCAATCTATAAAGATTAATGGTAATTTGAAGTTATGGATAACTGGCTATAGTCGTGGGGGTGCGGTAGCAAATATATTAACACATTATATTAATGAAGAACGGAGAGAGGTGTATTCTTCATTGAAGAAAAATAATATTTTTGCCTATACTTTCGCTACTCCTAATGGTTATAGGAAAAACGATTCTAATAATGTTGATGATGGAAACTTATGGAATATTGTAAGTGCAAATGATATAGTGCCTAAGCTGGCATTAGTTCAATGGGGATTCTCTAAATATGGTAATACCAGAGTATTGCCTGAATACAGTAGTGGGGCTTTAAAAGAAAATTACAAATGTTTCACGGGAAAAGATTTTAACTTGAATTATGCTAATAAAGCAGAGTTAGCTATTACGGATGTTCTATATGATGCAACTTTAGGTACATTTATATGGACTTTGCAATTTGAAGGAGATGTCAAAAATATATTAAGAGAGGCAAATGCGAAAACAATGATGGATCGGAATGTGCTTATAAAAGAAGTACTCCACATGCTAGATGATAAAATAAGAACTAAAACTGGGAAAATGCAACTTCTTTATGTTTTATCTTGTGTTGTTGGAGAAAAATTGGCATACGAGATTACATCATCAGATCAAGATGAATCTAGCATACAATATGTTATGACAAATATGTTTGATGCACATTATCCAGAGTACTATCTCTGTTGGTTGGAGGGAGGGGATAGTATGTTATTGAAAGAAAATCTATATGCCAGGGTTTCTAAGAACTCTCAAGATGGAAGAAGATTGATTAATGATACGGTGGAGAAACTTTTTGAAGAAATATACAAGCAATATAAGTTCTTCTGTCCAGTCGATGTAAATATTTATAAGTCTGATGGTACGTTAGCTGCGAGCATAGTAAATAATAAAGTCATAGTGGAAGAATTGCCATGTTATGTGAATGGTGATGAGAAGGTTGTCTATCTAACTGGTGATGATACATATAGCCTTGAACTGATAGGTAATGATACAGGAACAATGGATTATATAGTAAATGAGTATAACAGTTCTTCAGAAGTAATCAGAAGTGTCTATTATTACGATGTTCCCTTGGATGAAGGTCTTACATACACAGATACTATAGATAATGAAATATTAGATGAACAGGAAGATTATAGCATTACGGATGGGGAAGTTGTGACCATTCCGGCACTTGATACACTAGTGGGAGATATGACAGAATATGAAATAACAATTGAAAACGGAGTTGCTCTTAAATCAACAGCTACTGTGGGAGAATTTGTATCTATTATTTCACTTGTAGATGATGGCTATGAATTTGTAAAATGGACATCTGATGAAGGTATAGATATCTTTGATGATGTGACAGCACAGAATACAAGTTTCCGCATGCCAGGGCATAATATCGTTATAAAAGCAGTTTGGAAAAATTCAGCTTCAAACAATAATACAATTACAATCAGTCCAACTGCAACACCAACTATAACTCCAAGTGCAGAAGTTTCTTCCATGCCATCATTAACATCAACCCCAGAAACAGAAAAAAAGACAACACCACCAACCACAGAAAAACCATCTGTACCACATACAACTGCAACCCCACCTGCCAAAAACCCAGATATACCAACCATAAAAAAACAAACTAAGGTAAAAATTGGCAACAACATGTATACAATAACCAATCCATCAAAGAAAACAGTTTCCTTTAGTGGTCTGGTAAAGAAAACAAAAAAGAAAGTAACCATACCTGCCACAATTACCTATAACGGTCAGAAATACAAAGTTACATCCATAGGAGAAAAGGCATTTAGTGGAAACAAGAAAGTAACAACTGTTACAATCGGAAAGAACGTAACAGACATAGGAGCAAAGGCATTCTACAAATGTACAAAGCTTGCTAAAATTACAATACCATCAAAAGTCAACAAAATAAGGAAACAGGCGTTTCGGGGGTGTAGCAAATTAAAGAACATCACAATAAAAACAACAAAGCTTACTGCGAAAAATGTAGGAAGTAAGGCATTCAAGGGAATACCAAAAAGGGCAGTGATAAAGGTGCCAAGGAGTAAGAAAAAAGTTTACCAAAAAATGTTAAAGAAAAAAGGAATCAGTAATAAAACAATAGTAAAGTAATAAGTACATACAAGATATTTCAAAAAAGGACAAGGAAATGATGATTACAAAGTGTTAATTGTAAGACTTGTGTCTTACAGCATTACATTTTTTACAGTAGAATGCAATGCTGTACCTTTATAGAGAAAGGAGAGGGCAAAAATGCAAACAAACAGTAAAATAAAAAGAAAATGGAAACAAGTAATTGCAATGATAACCGCATCCGCACTGGTGTCTACCAGTGGGATATTTGGAGAGGGGGTCTTTGTGAAAGCGGAAAAGGCTACCATAAAGATGGTAGAAGATATTGAGGACAGAGATTTATCTACACAAGAGATAGTATTAAATAAACCAGAATGTGTGGATGGAGTTTATCAAATTTCTACAAAAGAAGAACTATACTGGTTTGCTGATTATGTTAATAGCGGAACGTTATCTAATTGGTCGAATCCGGAGCCACTTTATGCCAATGCTATTTTGTTAAATGATATTATAGTTAATAAAAACGTTTTAAATGATGATGGTAGTTTGAATGATGGAAATTATATTATGTGGACACCAATAGGTGGTGGTGGTGGTTCATCTGGTTATAGTAATCGATATTTAGGGATATTTAACGGAAATGGTTTTACAATATCAGGATTGTATATTGAAAGTGACAACATGACAAGTATTGGATTGTTTGATTGCTCAGAAGGGGAAATAAAGAATTTAACAATTTCAGATAGTTTTTTCTCATATATTGAACCTAAATCATCCTATCCATATACCAGTATCGGAACGGTGTGTGGAACTAATTATGGAAAAATTAAAAACTGTCATAGCGTAAGTCATGTTATGTGTACGAGAGAAAATTTAACATCAGGGATATGTTGTGGAGGGATTTGTGGGATAAATGGTGGAACTGTTGAGAATACTTTTTTCGAGGGCATGGCAGAAGCTAAACGCAATAAGGCATTAATTCCTGGTAATTATTTAGGAGGTATTTGCGGAGAAAACTCAGGAATTATAAATAAATGTGGCAATAATGGTGAGATTGTATATCAATTAGATAATATTTCAGAAACAAGTCACGTAAGATATGCTTTAGAAATAGGAGGTATTGCAGGCAGTAATAATACTACAGATGCAATAATAAAAAATAGCTACAATAAGGGGAAAGTGATATGTAATTCGAATATTTCCATAATAAGTTCTAATTCCCCTGTGATTTACTTAGGAGGCATTTGTGGAGAAAATACATATGGTAGTATAGAATCTTGCTATAATATAGGAGAAATAAATGGAGTATCAAATGCATATTTTTATACAAAGGTATATGCAGGGGGTATTTGCGGTTATAATTACTATAATACAAATTCTTTGGATAATTGCTATAACTGGGGATACATAGATGTATTTGTCTCTACTTTTGGGGAAAGTGCTAATTGTAATTGTCAGGTAGTTGTTGGTGGAGTATGTGGTCAAACTAATGGGTATGTTAGAAGTAGTTATAATATAGGGGTGATTAATGCTAATGTGTCTGTAAATTATGATACTAGTAAGTATGACGATGTCTTATTGTATAAAGGTGGTGTGTGCGGCAATGGAGTTATAGATAAAATAGTTAATTGTTATTATTTGAATAATACAGCAGAATATGGTATGTACGGAAATACAAATATTGAATCTAAAACGGAGAGGGAATTTGCAAGTGGAGATGTTTGGTTGTTATTAAATGAAAATTCAATTGAACATAAAATATGGAAACAAAATATAGGAAGTGATTCTTATCCATTGCTTAATATAGATAGTTTAGAGGATAACAATTTCCCAACTCCAACCTCAAACACAGGTAATACAAATAATCCCCCAACAATAGTGCCAAATGATGATGGTTCTACCAAAGTAACCATTGACAACTACACTGTCTATGTTACAGACACCAGTGGAAAGCCAATATACAATGCCTGTGTTACTATTGGAACAAATACCGATTATACTGACAATAAAGGAAAGGTAAGTTTTGACACAATTACAGGAAAAGAGAAAGATGGGGTGACTACCATTTCCTTACAAGTAAGTCAAATGGGATATACGGATTATGTATGTTACAATTATGCAGTAAAGGAAAACCATGTTGCTTATGTGACTTTAAAAACAGTAGGAGAAACAAGGGAAGAGGAAACCAGCTACAGTCTGCTGAAAGGGGAATATGTAGACAGTGTATTGTACAAGGATGCATTGCTTGGAAGTATTGATTTGTTAGTAAACAAAAAGACAATCAGTTTATCTGAGCCGAACAATACTTTTGATTTAACCGTAAACATATTAGAAGATAAAAAAGATTTGGTTAAGGGGTATCGTTTGTATTCTGGAAAAAAGAGAGTGGCAGACAGTGAGAATGGTGTATTTTCCAATTTGAAATATTCACAATTTGCAGCGAACACAAAAGTATATCTGGAACTGGATATAGATCCTGGAACAGGAGAGATAAAACGGGCTTCCACCAGCAGACAAATCATTAATTTGTCTGTAAAAGCTCCAAATGAGGTTGCCAAGAATTCCTATGGTAATTTAGAATTAGGGAAAAGTCTGGCATTTACTGTATCAGAGGATGTCCCATTCATTGGTGGTACAAAATTCGATCTAAAAGAATTAAAACTGCCAACCAATATGAAATTCAGCACAGATGGAAGCTATATCTTAACAATTAATACAGATGAAGACAAAATTGTAAATAAAGATAATGTATTATTTAAAGATTATGACTTAAATAAAATAATAAATAAGGATGAATTAGATGAAAACCTGTATAATGTATTTGCAAGTTCCGTAAAAAAATCTACCGAAAATCTGGCAAATGGGAAAGACGAAAAGGCTTTTAAAGGTTTTGACATGAAATTTAGTGATAACTTTACTTTTAAAACACAGATTGGAGGATACATAACAGGAAAATTAACAGATTCTTTGAAACAGGGAACTGGAAATTTATATATTCTGGCAAAGGCTTCCTATAAGGCAGAGCAAACGGTTATTATGTATACGATACCATTTACTGTCAGTATGGAGATTGGAGCAAGCGGAAAAGCATCTGCAACTCTGCATTTTGATTTTTTTGATACTTCTAAGACATTTGGAGAATCTATTAAAGGAGATGTATTGTTTTCTTTCACACCTTATGTAAAAGTCGGAGTTGGTCCGGGAAGTTCTCATCTGAACATCAAATTAAATGGTGGTTTTTCTTTGCCAATTAATTACTATATGCTGGGCGAGAATCCGGGGCTGCAATCCATTGCTCTGCAAGCCAATGCTTCTATATCAGGAAAAGTATTTTGTATGGAAAAGGAATGGGAGTTTTATAATGGCAAATACAATATCTATACAAGACCAGAGAACTTGAAAAAGCAAAGTATCCCTATAGTTGATTGGTTTGAGAAGCAATGGGGAACAACAAAGAATCATAAAAACTTATATACAAATGTTTCAAAAACGAAAGTGCAAAGTGTTACAGCAAAAAGCATCAGGGATTGGAATACCACAAAGAATGCTTCCGAGGAAACAGAGTTATTAGAAAAGGTTTCGGCTTATACAGATACCCAGACGGTAACAGCAGGAGATACAACGGTGATGGTATACAGGGATACCAATGCGGATAGAGATGGATACAACGCAGATACTTTATATTACAGTATTTATGACAAAGGAACAAAGACATGGACGATACCAAAGCAGGTAGATCAAAATGATACAGCAGATTATGATTTCACATTGTATGCAGATGATACGGATATCTATCTGGTTTATCAGGAAATGGCATCCATACATACACAAAATGATACCATAGAAGATATGGCAGCAGACACAAGAATGGTTTATACAAAATTTAATCAGGTAGCAAAGCAGTTTGAAACAACTGAGATTTTGGCAGACAATGCAAATTATGTGATGAATCCAACAATTGTTACCAATGAAAATACCGTGACAGTTGCATGGGTAGAAAATACATCAAAAGATTATTATGCATTGAATCATACAAATTCAATTATGGCAAAAAGCTGTGTAAATGGTGTATGGCAAGATACAGTAACACTTGTCAAGAATCTTAGTAATGTATGCCAGTTGAAGGGTTGCGTATTGAATAATACCACATATATAGCATATATTACAGACGAAGATAATACACTTGATACGGAAACGGACAGAGATGTTTTTCTGGTAGATTTACAGGGAAAAATTAAAACATTGTGTTCAGATGATGTAATGAATGCAAATCTGATATATGTACAAGGAAATACAAAGAACGCATTGTACTGGTATCATGGTGATCGTATAGTGTATGTAACATCGGAAGAGGGAACCTATAGTGAGTTAGTAAAAGATTTGCAGATTAATCCAAATGAAGATTTTTCTGTTATTGGTACGAAGGAACAGCAGGCTGTTTTATTCACGAAAACAGGTGAGAACGAGGAGACAGAACTGTATTTAATGTATCAGCAGCAAGATGGCAGTTATTGTGAGCCGGTGCAGGTGACTTCGGATGGAAAGTATATTAGCGGATATTCAGGCACAATTTTAGATGGAAAAGCAGTTTTAAATTATCGGAAAGATAATATACAGAAGTCGGGAAACAGTGTAAATGTTTCCAGCGTTTTATGCAGTAAGGAAATTAGCGATTTTTCAAAGATAGAATGCAGTTCTGTTTCTTTTGATTATGATACTTTGAAAAAGGGACAAAGTTTGACTGTAACAACAGACATTATGAATGCTGGTAATCATAAAGTATCCGATTTGCAAGTTGCATTGATGGCACCATCAGGAGAAACTGTTTATACAGCTACAAAAAATATCATGTTAAATATAGGAGAAACTGTTTCTAAAGAAATTGAAATTGATATTCCCGAAAATCTGGAGAAAGGAAACTATACTTTATCTATTTGGGAAAGTGGTTATACGAAAGAAAGAGGAGCTACAAACACATTGAAATTTGTGTATGCAGAGTTAGAAATGTATGCAGAGGTAGTTACACTTGGTGAAAATACATATATTGCAGCTACAGTCAAAAACCGTGGAGATTTAGCAACAAAAGCGACTGTTTCTGTTGTGAATAACAGCAATGAAGAAAAAGCATTGAAAACTGTGGAATTGGATGAAATAAAAGCTTCTGATTATGATACATCATTCATACAGGTTACAGAGGATATGTTGGATGCAGGAGAATTGTATTCTGATTTTACAGTATCAGTGTCTGCAACAGAAGAAGAATGCTATCAGTATGACAATAGCACATTGCTTCAAGTCGAGAGCCGTGTGAAATCCATGCAAATTAATAAGGAAAGTTTAGAATTGGATGCAGGAAAACAGGAAACTTTGTCAGTTGTAGTTGAAGCCTTTGGAACACCAAAATTTAATTATGAATGGAGCAGTTCCAACCCTAATATTGCAACAGTAGACAAGAATGGCATTGTTACTGCATTGGCAAAAGGAGAAACCGTTATTACGGTAATAACAGAACAAGGGGATTTTGCAAGTTGTAAAGTATCTGTTATAGGCAATAAAGTAGTAACAGAAATCCCAGCCACGCCACAGGACTCCCCAACACCAACATTAAAAGTTTCAACTGCACCACAACAAACCACGACCCCAATACCAACATTAAAAGTTTCAACTGCACCACAAAAAACTGCAACACCAACACCAGAAGCTTCAACCACACCACAAAAAACTGCAACACCAACACCAGAAGTTTCAATCACACCACAAAAGACCACAACCCCAGCAACAGAAAAGCCATTTGTGCCGCAAGTAACCAAAACTCCGGTAACAGAGAGTCCGGCTCCTTCACCAATAACTACAGTTATAAATAAAGGAACAAAAATAACAGTTGGCAACAACATTTATGCAGTAACCAACACAGCAAAAAAAACTGTTTCCTTTAGTGGTCTGGTAAAGAAAACAAAAAAGAAAGTAACCATACCTGCCACAATTACCTATAACGGTCAGAAATACAAAGTTACATCCATAGGAGAAAAGGCATTTAGTGGAAACAAGAAAGTAACAACTGTTACAATCGGAAAGAACGTAACAGACATAGGAGCAAAGGCATTCTACAAATGTACAAAGCTTGCTAAAATTACAATACCATCAAAAGTCAACAAAATAGGCAAACAGGCATTTCAGGGCTGCAGCAAATTAAAGAACATCACAATAAAAACAACAAAACTTACTACCAAGAATGTAGGAAGCAAGGCATTCAAAGGAATAGCTAAAAAAGTAGTGATAAAAGTGCCAAAGAGTAAGAAAAAAGTCTATCAGAAGTTGTTAAGGAAAAAGGGTATCAGTAATAAAGCTAAGATTACTAAAATTTGATTTTAAACTTTGTGTTTTGCAGCATTACATTTCTTTTAAAATGAGATGTGATGCTGCACTTGTATATTTAAAGTGGAGGAGATTACACATTATGATTTACACCCCCCTTATAAACAAAGCCCTAAAACTTGCATACACCGCCCATTCCGGGCAATTTGACACAGGCGGCATACCCTACATTTTCCATCCATACCACCTTGCAGAACAGATGGACAATGAAACCAGAACATGTATTGCCCTGCTCCATGATGTGGTGGAGGACACAGATATTACATTAGATCAACTTTCACAGGAATTTCCAAAGCAAGTCACAGATGCATTGGCATTGTTAACCCATGATAGTTCTGTGGATTATTATGATTATGTCAGAGAAGTATGTGGAAATTTAGATGCATCTTTAGTGAAACTTGCGGATTTGTTTCACAATATGACCAATGACAGATTACTTGGTATAGATATTTCTGAAGCAAAGAAGAAAAAATGGCAGGATACATATAAGAAAGCATTGGATATTATTCTAAATGCCATAACAAATAAAACGAAAGGCATACAGGAATATAAGGCAGAGTGGAAGTTAGTGCAGAAACTTTTAGATGAAAATAAGATAAATTTTCAGGATAAGTAATGACAAATAACAGTGGTCTGCAATATAGGATATGAATGGTAAAAGATTAATGAACAGAGGAGTAATTAACATGGACATGATATTCACAGATGTGGAAGTTCTAAATCTACAATCAGATTTTTACATTTTAGAGAAAAAAAGACAAAAAGTACCTACAAGAATATCTGAACCATATTATGTATGATCTCATTTGTGGGATGAAGAATGGGGATGTATCTTACATATTTCACAACACAAAAAGGATAACAGAGGGGAACAACAAGCCTTGTTACTTGGCGGTACAGGCAGACTTATACAGTCATCTGGAGGTCAACCACTTTGTGGGCAATTGTTTCTTCTTTTGTATCTTTACTATAGTATAATCCCAGAATAAACTCAAAAATGAGTTCCTGTGGAGATAGTGTAAATTTCCATTAAACGATCATTTACAGAAAACCCGGACAAAATTTTACACTATCTTTTATGGTTTCTATGGCTCTTTTAACTCTCCTTCCTGTATCATTACCTGTCTTATTTCTTCAATTTTTTCTTTTGAGAAATCTGTAATTTCCATAATAATTGAAATTTGCATATTTCCACGTAGCATTTTCTTTGTAGCTGCAATATTTGCCTGTTCTATGCCTTGTTCTATGCCCTGTTCGATACCTTCATTCCGGATTCTTTTGGCTTCATAATCCAATACTTGTCCTACCATAACATCCTTCACTCCTTTCTTTACATTCTCATACTTTCTTGCAAGATTTTCCAGCACATTGTTTGACATTTCCTCAATGGTGCTTTTGGTATACTCTGTAATTTCCTTATTGATACACAATTCTTCCAGTTGTCTTTTTATCTGCTCATATTCTTCTTTCAATATCTCCAGTTTTTCTTTATCTTTATTGTATTCAGCAAACTTACTTTCATGTGTAAAAATATAGAAGGGTATCAGAAACAGCAGCTTTTTATCAAAAATATCTTTGAGGGAATAATCTTTGACTTTCATTACTGGAATATCCTGATACAGGCTTTCTTCTCCTACACATATTTTTATCTGCATTTTATCTGGTGTGGATGCGTTAGATCTCAGAAACAATATGGCTGAGTTTGGAAATTTCACTTCCAATATGTTATTTTTTATTTCTCCTTGATCCAAAGCAATCTGTGTATCATATTCAAACATTCTGACTAACATACTGTTGTCGTTATTGGTCTGGCATTCCAAATGATAACTTTTGGGGGTATCACCATAAATCACAAAAGACGTATCCGTTATACGTTCCTGCAGGTTGCCATCCCGCTTGTTAAGAAAATGTTCATTTGGATCAAATTCTATCTTCTCGTTTCCAACATAATGTTCATGAAACACTTCATTTACAAGTGGGATAATCAGGCTGGTGCAGTCATTTAGCATGGTTCGGAACACGGCATCGTATGGTGTACCGGATAAAGTATTATTTTTTTTGTCTGTCATAATTCTCTCCTTTTCTTAATTATACTATATTTTGAGGGAAATAGTCTAGTAAAATGAAGTCACTTTTTTGTGGAATCCTCTCTATTGATGTGATAAAATATTTGTAGAAATTTATCTTTTCAAAAGGGAGGATGTGAAGAAGTATTTGAAGAATTTTGATTAGATTATGACAGATTTATTTAGTGTGTGTTGGGAGTATGAAAATGCCCTGACCGAGTGGTCTGATGAAAAATGGAGAACAAAGTCTAAACAAAAAATAGCAGATAGAGGATATTCTGTTGAGATTTGGTACTATGTCCCTATAATGGGAGGCTCCCTTTCCAAAATCAGTGGGTTGATATGGGATATTCCCGTGTTGACGGAAGTGCAGAAGAAATTTTACCACGCGGTCATGGAGTGCAGGTATGACAAGGTGTTTCTCCCGCTTTACCAAAAAATCAGTGGCAGGAAGAAAGCTGGTGAAGCGGTGGAGATACAGGAAAGAAAAGAAAGGGGCAGACAGCATGTATAATGATAAAACAATCGCCCTGCCCGATAGCCTTCCAGCTGGCTTGCAGAGTGATTTTAAGGAATTGCAGGAGTATTATGATGCGGGGGACTGGCTCCAGTTTGACCTTCTGTTTGAGGCAGTGGAGGCAAGCGTGAAAGCATATTATCTTGCAGGGAAAATCAGCAGGGAGGAACTCAACCTTATTTTCAGGAAATATGGAATTGCATAAAATGGGAACAGGACACATGGAAAGCTGAGGCGTAATCCCCGGCTTTTCTTTTACTAAAAAACAGAAAAAAGACAATTACACTTATGACAAAAAAATGTCGATTTATGACAAAAATAAAAAAATTTCTTACTTTTGTGGTATAGTAAGTAGAACCATTAAGTGACTAAATGGAAATAGCATAGTTTTATTTTTAATGAAATAAAGCAGCAGAAAGGAAGCAAACTAATGAAAGAAGGCAAAAGAATTTTAAGTATCATTTTATTCGGAATGTTGCTTCTTAGTTTTGGTATTGGTGATGTGTTTTTTCTTTACGAAGGACAGAAATCATTGCAGATTAAATATACAGAGGCTAGGGCAGAGACAGAACAAAAAAATAATCAAGAAGAGAAAAGTGAAGAAAAGCAAGCTGTATATACATCTTCTCTGGAAAGTTTTACAATAGGGAAATATGATACAAAAACGAAAGAGGGCAATCAAGATAATAATAAGAAAGATATTCAAAAAGAAGAAAAGACTGTAAAATTAGATGGATTATATGCAACAGCTTCTTCCGAATTACCATCATCAGGAGACAATACTTATTATGTTTCCAATATGTTAGACAATAACTTGGGTACGGCATGGGTAGAAGGTGTTAAGGGAAATGGTGAAGGGGAGGAATTCACCATTTCTTCGGAACAGCCCATTGTTATAAAAGAAATTGTAATTTTTAATGGATACCAGAAAAATAAGGATGTTTTAGAAAGAAATGCACAAATAAAGAAAATTATAATTACTGCAAGCGATGGGAGTACAAAAACAGTGTCCTTAAAAAAGGTTAAAAAATGTGGAAATTCGGAAACAATAAATTTTGATACAGAAAACAATGGTGTAACAGAAGTGAAATTTAAAATTGTTGATACATATTCAGGAAAGGACACAACCAAGGGTTCTAAGGCGAGTGATACATGTGTGTCGGAAGTCCGGTTGTATGGATATATTCAATAATGGGTTCTGAACAGTTACCATTTTATTAAAGAAAGGAAGAATTTGTATGAAAAAAGGCAAAAATATTCTAATTATCGTTTTGTTGGGAGTAGTTCTTCTTGGGCTTGGTGTTGGTGATATTTTTTTTCTTTATGAAGGAAAAAAATCATTACAAATTGCACATACAGAATCAAAAGTAAAAACAGAGCAAAAAGATTATCAACAACAAAAAAATCAAGAAAGGGAGATTACATATACTTCTTCTTTGGACAGCTTTCAAGTAAGAAAAATGATTGATACCAAGACAAAAAGTGAAAATCAGAAGGATTATATTTTGAAAGATAGTGATAGCAAGTATTATAAGGCAAAAGATTTAAAAGGTCTGAGTAAATGGGAAGTACAATTGGCAAGAAATGAAATATATGCCAGACATGGAAGAAAGTTTACGACAGATGAAGTACGTGAATATTTTGAAGGAAAAGACTGGTACCATGGTACAGTAGAAGAAGTAGAAGACTCAGAATTAAATAAGTATGAAATTGCAAATCGTGATATGATTCAAAAATATGAGAAATCAAAAGGTTGGAGATAGGAGGAAGAAGTGATGTTTTGTGAAAACTGTGGTAAAAAACTGCCAGAAAAAGCAGCTTTTTGCGTGAACTGTGGAGAAAAAGTACAATTGCCAAAGAGAAAGGAATCAAAAACTGTAGATTTCGCAAAGGATGCACCAGCACAAGAGACAAATAAAGGAGTACAGCCGGAAATACCAGTATACCCGGAAAATAGGATTCAACAGAGTGTACCAAAACAACCAAAAAAGCCTATGTCCGTATTTTCGAAGATAATATTGGCAGAGCTTGTAATGGTAGTGGTATTAGGTATATTTTTTGGAATGAAAGTAAAGGAATATACGTCACCGGAGTATACTGCAAAACAATATTTTGCAGCAGTAATGTCTGGAGACAGCAAAAGAGCTTATAAGATGGTGCAAGTAGAAAATGATACTTTTATTAATGAAGAGCAGTTTCAAAATGTAATAGAGGATATGTCCTGTGCCAAGATAAGTAATTTTAGGGTAAAAAAAGAGGAGAATGAAAAGAACGAAGATGATTATACCCGTTACATAGAGATAGCTTACCGGTTAAAAGAGGATACCAGCGATTATAGTATGATGGTAACTTTAGAAAAATCAGAAGAGAAAAAATGGTTATTCTTTGACAACTGGAAAGTAAACGTGGGAGATTATATTGTAAAGGATATTTCCATCGAAGCAATAAAGGGGTCTAAAATAACTATTGGTGGACAGGAATTGTCAAAGGATTTGGTTTCCCAGCAGGAAAATGAGGAAGGGAATATGGTATACACTATCCCGAGAATGTTTCAAGGAAACTATGAAACGGTAATTACCAATGATATGTATGAGAATATTGCCTTTGAAATGAATCTATATAAAGAAGGAGAACAATATTTCAGCCAAACTGGTGGTACATTAAAAAAGGAAACAGTGGAAAAGGTGATGGAAACAGCAAAAACAGATTTTAAAACTCTCTGGGAAAATGCAGGAGAAAAAAACAACTTTTCAAGTGTAAAATTGCAGTCCGTTATAACAGAGAATTCAGATGTGCAGAGTGAATATGAGAATATTATAGGTGAAATTGCGGATAAAAATACAAGTGGAATTAAAAATTTGAAATTTGGAGAGTTTGAGGTAACAGCACAACAGAAGGAAGATTATGATTCTTATGTACCATATATTGTTGTTCAATTTGTATCCAATGTAAATTATACATCAGTAACCAGTAATTGGTGGACAGGGGATTTAGAAGAAAACGAAGAGAGTATGGATGGATATACAGCAAGTTTAAGTTATGTGTATCAGGATGATGGATGGAAACTATATGATATGGATATGGATTTATAAAAGGCATGCAAATCTATTTATGGAGCAATTTCTATAAAAAATCCAGAACAAAGCAGAGTGATATTTCAATTGGAACTATAGTTATTTAGCTTGCATTTTTTAAAAGCTGTAAGAATATATAATCTATTCTTACAGCTTTTTCTCATCCAATCAACACTGTCTTTCCTTCAAAAGCAAATCCATATTTCCGTATTTTCTCTTTTGGAATTCCCTTTGCAATCAATGTTTCTTCATACTGTTTTTCTTCAATCTGCTTTAGGGCAGAGGAGAGAGTATCAGAGAGAGTGTGTTCTTTTTGCGGATTAAATACTTTGAATTCAATGATTATGGCATCATCTTCTATATGAAGAGGTTCTAACATAATATCATAACGTCCAAAGCCACTTTCTCTATTGGAAGTAATTACATAACGGTTACGCAGATCTACCATAAGACCAAGGACAAAACCATGGTAAAATTTTTCTGGGTGGCTTCGTTGGGAAGGCTGTGTACCAGTATCAAAGAAGCTGAACATTTGCAAGGATATCTCGTTTATATAATAATTCATTGCTTCAATATCGTCTTCTATCATCATTTTAAGAAATTCGTTATAATCTTCTGTACGGTCAGAAAACCAGCCTTTAATCATATTTTGGAACATAAAAAGCACTTCTTTGTTTGTCAAAACTAATTCATAGGAATAGCGGTTCCATGTTTGATCCAGAGTAAAGTGGTTCACTCTTAAGTAACCACTGGTGAGAAGAACGCTCCATATAGCAGACTGGCTATGTTTTAGCTGGCTGAATACAATCTGTTCGTCGATTTCTGTAATTAGTGCTTTACCTGCAAGCAAATCTTCCATAGTCTTTTTTACATGGATACTGCCTTCTTGAATTAGTTTTCCAACTAAGCTGTTAGAACTGGTATTTGCCCAGTAAGGCTGGAATTTATTTGTATCTAGATAATTGATAATAGACCATGGATTATAAATATCTGATTTGTCACCAAAAGTAAAGCCATCGTACCAATTTTTTACTTCTTCTTTCTCTTTACTAAGATTAAACTGGTCAAGGGCAACAAATACTTCCTCTTCTGTAAAACCAAAAGAAGTAGCATATTCTTGGGAAGTAGTAGTAACTACTTTTAAATTATTCAAATCAGAAAAGATAGATTCTTTACTTACTCTAGTAATACCTGTCATAATAGCACGTTCCAGATAAGGATTTGTCTTAAAAGTAGCATTAAACATAGTCCGGATAAAAAATACCAGTTCATCCCAGAAACCGTTCACGTATGCCTCCTGCATTGGTGTGTCATATTCATCTAAGAGTATAATAACTTTTTTATTATAATAACGAGATAAAAAATCTGATAATTTATGGATTGCCATGGTTGCTATGTCATCTGGTATTTGAGACTGGTATTGGATGACTCTGCGGATATAGTCTTTCTCTATTTCATCTATCTGGTTACTTTCAATTAGAAACCGGTGTTTTGTATATAAGTCTGCAATGATCTGGCAGATTCGTTTTTTGACATTTGTAAAATTTGTTTCTTTCACATTGGCAAAGGTGAGGGCAATAACCAGATATGTTCCCTGCAGCTTCCTGTATTCATCATCATCCCATACAGCAAGTCCTTCAAATAAATCACTCCGTCCCTCATAACGGTTGGAAAAGAAACATTCCAGCATACTCATGTTGAGTGTTTTGCCAAAACGTCTGGGATGGGCAATTAGAGTGACATCATCTTCTTGTACAGAATAGTATCCATAATAAAGTCACAAATCGTTGAAAAATGTAAGGTTTTGTAGTACTATAAAAACAGCTATCAAGTGTTATTGTTTACACTACAGTGAGCAGTAACAGAAAATAACCAAAACAAGGCAGGGAAAGAATGTATCAAACAAATTTTATCAACTCCAATGACAGACTTTTTATGAAAGTGCGACCATTTGTTGGGAAATATTCAGTAAAGTGTGCAGATTTTTATGAGCAAATAGAAAATTTGCAGCAGAAAAAAATGAATGCACAATGGAAATATAGACCACTAAATTCTGAAATAGAGATTACCAATTGTTGTAACCAGTGCTGTCCACACTGCGGGATGGCAGCAAATGGATTAGGTGGAATCAAATACACAGATAAGGAACTAATTGATTTTGTAAATCAATTGTATGATAATGGCATACCATCATACTCCATTACTGGTGGTGAACCATTTATAGAATTTCCTAATATGCTTAAGATGATACAGGCATCAAAAGGGAAAGTGGATAGACATAGGGAAATGTGCATCTATTCCTTGTAATAATGAATGTGAGGCATGCCAGTATCTTATTGAAGAATATGAGCAACTATTTAGGTAGAAACACGCATTTACTTTGCGTGTGACCTGAGAAGAATGAAAGTTGATTGCTACGTGCTTCGCACTCCCGCAATCACCAACTGTATTCGTATTCCGAGCTGTCGCCCTATATACTCATACAGTTTAGCCAGCCAAATGTCTATATTTCTTTGCAAGCAAGCTTGCACGAAATATAGCCGTTTGTCAGGACTTTCAACGTAAATTTTACAATGTTTAAGCCCCTTCGCCGAAGACGAATTATTATGGGCTTAAACGTAACTGTTCATGCTTCTGAACAGTTACGAATATGATAAGGTGCAGCTATATCAAAGAGGAGGCATGAAATGAGGGCATTATATGATGTATACAAGTTCTTTTCTCTTACGCAAAATGATTTGTTTTGTAATACTTCTTATCCGTATCATCCATATTTTTTTAAAGAATATGTCTCAAAAGATGATATTATGAGAAATGTGGAACATCTTAGCTTTTATTTTCATATACCATTTTGCAAGACTTTATGTAAGTTTTGTGAATATACAAGATTCTTAATAGAAAATCATAATACCGAACAACAGTATTTAGATTTGCTGGAGGAGCAAGTAGTTTCTTATCTTTCCACACATAAAATCAAAAAAATATATGGACTGGATATTGGAGGTGGAACTCCATCATGTTTATCAGAAAAAGGGTTGCAACGATTGTTTTCCATAAAGGATTTGGTTACACAGGATGTCTTTTTTGTGGAGGATTTTGATAGCAGTTTTGAATTTAATTATGAAACCATAACAGATGAGAAAATTTCTTTGATTGCAGGAAATGGAATTTCAAGAATTAGTACAGGCATACAAGTATATGATAATATGATGATGAAAAAGCATAACCGTAGAATGTCTAAGATAGAAGAGATGGCAAAGGCAAATGAAACATTTAGAAAAGAAGGCATTAAAAAAATAAATCTTGATATTATGTATGGATTTTCGAAACAAACAGATAAGATGTTAGAGCAGACTTTAGAAGTAATTAAAATTCTAAATCCGGATCATGTCACTGTGTATGAGATGCGGTATAACATGAACCATTTGGCACATCATTCCATAACAAGAGAGAGCCTGTATCATCAATATGAATATCTATATTATGGTTTACTAGAATTGAATTACCAGGCAAGGTTTGGTCAGAATACTTTTTCAAAATATGATGATGAAGGGGTTTCGTCGTATCTTAGATATAGAATGAAAAAGGGAATACCATATAAGGGGTTTGGCATCTCTGCACAATCTATGTCGTGTAATGGGATAACATATAATAGTTTAAAGTCAAATAAAAGTAGTACAATGCCTGACATTAGAAAAATTAAAGAGGAGGATATATATAGTCTCCCGCCAGAGGAGGTTGTAGCAAAGTATATTAGCATTGCTTTGTATAATGGTTCTTTTGATTGTGAAGTTGTGGATAATATATTAGGATGTGATTCGACAAAGTATTATCATCAGGAATTTGCTTTTTTATTGGAACAGGAATACATTGAATTGGTAAATAAAGTAGTATTTGTTACAAAGAAAGGTTTTAAATATTATGGTGCAATTGCATCATTATTTTGGTCAAGCTCCCATCAAAATAAGTATTTACGAGGAGGGATAAGATGAGGAAATGTTTGATATGCTGGGAACGGAAAATGGAGGATTATGGAATATGTGAGGATTGTAAGAAACTGAACCGTGAAATGGCAGATATACATGTAGATTTAACAGGTTACACAGCCCTTGTAACTGGAGGTAGAATTAAGATTGGTTACGCAACAGCTATTCGTATGTTGCGGGATGGTGCAAAGGTTATTGTGATTACCAGATATCCTTATGATGCATTGGACCGTTATTCTAAAGAACCAGATTACAATGAATTTAAAGAGCGGCTTATTATTTGTGGATTTAATTTGATGTGGGTAAATAAATTGGATAATTTGTTGGAATTTATTCATAAAGCAGCTCCCCAAGGGCTTGATATATTGGTAAACAATGCGGCACAAACCATAAAAAAGGCAAGTTCTTATTATGCACAGTTAGAGGAGAGGGAACAACAGATGAAGGCATTGTATCAAAAGAAAGAGGCAAGTCAGCTTGTTTCTACAGTATCAGATAGTGTACAGCCGGAATATATGTTGATGCAGAAAGAGAATACACCTACAATAAAAGAAGAAAGCCTGATGTATAATTCATGGGTAGCAAAGGCAGAAGAAATTAGTGTACAGGAAATGCTTGAGGTACAGCTTATCAATGTGACAGCACCATTTATGCTGGTAGGGCAGCTAAAAGAATGGATGAAGAAAAGTTCTCATAAGAATAAATTTATTATTAATGTATCTTCAGTAGAAGGAAGATTTAACCGCAACAAAAAATTGTCCAGACATGTGCATACTAATATGGCAAAGGCATCTTTAAATATGATGACACACTCTTTAGGTATGGAATATGAAAAGGATCGGATTTTTATGTATAGTGTGGATCCAGGATGGGTATCAAACCAGTTTCCCGCCGGATATAATGCCAGTAAGGAGTTTAAACAGTATTTGTCTTTTGAAGATGGGGCATCCAGAATCTGCTATCCAATTTATACAAAACTGGACACAGATGTTATTAAAGATGCAGGTACATTATGGAAGGACTATAAAATTGTAGAGTTTTAACATTTAATACAGGTGGATAGTAACAGTTCAGTCCTTGGCTGACCTGTTACAATATGAAAGAGAATGGCTAATGTGTTCATTTATGGAATGCATCAGTCATTTTTCATACGAAACACGCAGTAAATGCGTATTTCTACCTGAATAGTTACCAAAAATTTTACATATAAAAAATAGATTGATGTTTTTAGACGGTGTTGTTATAATGAATATAGTCGGTGGTCTATATTTAAGATGTTCTCCTGCTAAGAGAAAGAAGCAGAGATTTCTGCCTGGCTTTGCACAGTGGTCTAGTGGTAAGACACCTGCCTCCCACGCAGGAGATTATGGTTCGATTCCATACTGTGCAATAAATGTGTAACAGTTCAGCCAAGGGCTGACCTGTTACGGGATTGGGTAAGCTCCGCATTATAAATTGCCCAATTCCAATCCTGTTTTAGCCTTTTTTACGGTCTGAACAGTTACAATATTATAAACAATGGAGTGATAAAATAAAAAAGGGGGATTTTTATGCGTTTAGTAACAAGATCAGATTTTGATGGACTAGCTTGTGGAACACTTTTGCTGGAGGCAGGAATTATTGATTCATGGAAGTTTGTTCACCCAAAAGATTTGCAGGATGGCTTAATTCCAATAGATGAAAATGACTGTCTTGCCAATGTACCTTTTGTAGAGGGCTGTGGATTATGGTTTGACCATCATTCCAGTGAATTTGAAAGGCAGCAGTTAGAAGGAAAATATAAAGGTGAAAGCAGAATTACTCCATCTTGTGCTAGAATTATTTATGAATATTATGGTGGGAAAGAACGCTTTGCTCATTTTGATGAAATGATGGAAGCTGTAGATAAAGTAGATTCTGGAAATTTAACATTAGATGAGATACAGAATCCAAAAGGATGGATTCTGGTAGGATTTTTAATGGATCCAAGAACCGGACTTGGAAGATGGCATGATTTTGCCATTCCTAATTATAAGCTTATGGAAATCTTAATGGAAGATATCCGCACTATGTCTACCGAAGAAATATTGGCACTTCCTGATGTACAAGAACGTATTAAAGTATATGAAGAACAGACGGCAAATTTTAAGAAGATGGTAGAGGAACATACCAGAGTAGAAGGGAAAGTGATAATTTCTGACCTTCGAGGGGTAGACCCTATTTATTCTGGTAACCGTTTTATGATTTATAGTATGTACCCGGAACAAAATATTTCGATCTGGATTGTGAATGGAAAAGGTGGAAAAGGATGTTCCTGTGCAGTGGGATATAGTATCCTTAACCGGACTTCCAATATTGATGTGGGAAGCCTAATGCTTAAATATGGCGGAGGAGGTCATAAAGCAGTTGGAACTTGCCAGTTCCCAGATGAGACTATGGATGAGAAGATTCCACAATTAATTGAAGAATTGGTAAATGGCTGATCTGTTACATGAATTGCCATAAGAATATTATGAGAAAAAAGAGAAAATGTATCAAAAAAATGTTACATTTCTCTTTTTTTTTCATATACAGGTGGAGGTGAAGAGTTCATGAGGAAAAACAGGTTTGATAAAATGTGTGAAACATATTATGAAAAGGTATATCGTTATGTATGGGTGTCCACAAACAGTAAAGAACGGGCAGAAGATATCACCCAAGAAGTTTTTCTGATTGCATACGAAAAAGGACAGGATTTTCTGGAACATGAAAAACCATTAGCATTTCTTTATACCACCGCAAAAAATTTAGTATACGAATCTTATCGGGAAAATAAAAAATGTATGGTTATGGAGATTCATGAAAATGCAATGGTATCACAAGAAGAAGATTTAGCGGAGTACATTTGTAATCAGGCAGATAAGGAAATTGAAGTAGAACCTTATGTTAAGGAGATTATAAAAAGTTTATCAAAAGATAAGCAAAGACTTTATGAATTATATTATGTGGAACATAAATCTATGAGAGAGATTGCCAAGGAGTCTGGAATTAATGAAGTTACGCTTCGGATGCGGTATGTACGGCTTAGAAAAGAAATTAAAGCAAGAGTAAAGGATATGAAACTGGTGTATTAGCTTGTCAATTTTTTTGAATAAAGATGAAAAGGTTAGTACAAGGGAAACTATAGTCAACAGAGCTTATACAAAATGTAACTGTTCAGAACCCCTCATTCGGATTTTTCCAGAATATACATAATATCTAATAATTTTCCGTAATGGCTGGTAAAAATCCTCATGTGGACATCAGTCCAATAAAAGTGAGTATACA
>CAMWUK010000058.1 GCA_947177415.1 uncultured Clostridiaceae bacterium | reverse complement strand
AGATAACTTTCAATCATCCTGCCCTAAAAATGACAGATAATAAAATGTTATCCATCATTTTCTATCCTTATATCCAATGAATAATTTCTTATTATCCCTCCCCACCCAACAATCTCCCATTTTAATTTGACAAAGGTTTTTTCGATTGATACAATAAACCACAGAAGGTTAAGTATATATGGAAAGGCAAGGTTCAAAATATGAGAGAATACACAACACAAATGGATGCAGCCAGAAAAGGGATTATTACCAATGAGATGAAAATAGTTGCGAAGAAAGAGCAGATGAAAGAGGATGAACTTCGGGAATACATAGCGAAAGGGCAGGTGATTATTCCCTGCAATAAGAATCATAGTTCTATTTCTCCTAATGGAATTGGTTCTATGTTAAAGACGAAGATTAATGTAAACCTTGGTATTTCCAGAGATTGTGTGGATATGGATATGGAAATGGAGAAGGTACAGAGTGCGGTAGATATGGGAGCAGAAGCAATTATGGATTTAAGTTCCTATGGAGATACCAGAACATTTCGCAGGAAGATAGCAAAAGAATGTAGTGCGATGTTAGGAACAGTACCAATTTATGATGCGGTTGTTTATTATCATAAGGCTTTAAAGGAGATTACTGCCAGAGAGTGGATTGACATTGTCCGTATGCATGCAGAGGATGGCGTAGATTTCATGACTATTCATTGTGGATTAAATAGAGAAACAGCAAAGCGTTTTAAAAAGAACAAACGTCTTATGAATATTGTTTCCCGAGGCGGCTCGATTATGTTTGCATGGATGGAAATGACAGGGGAGGAGAATCCCTTTTATGAGTATTATGATGAAATATTAGAGATTTTCCGGGAATATGATATTACCATGAGCCTTGGAGATGCCTGCAGACCAGGATGTATTGCAGATGCAACGGATACAGCACAGATTGAAGAATTAGTGGTACTGGGGGAACTAACAAAAAGGGCATGGGACAAGGATGTGCAGGTTATGATTGAAGGACCGGGACACATGCCGCTCAATCAGATTGAAGCAAATATGACGATTCAAAAAACCCTTTGTCATGGAGCACCATTTTATGTGTTAGGACCTCTTGTAACAGATATTGCACCGGGATATGACCATATTACATCGGCAATTGGTGGAGCTTTGGCTGCTACATACGGGGCATCCTTCTTGTGTTATGTGACACCGGCAGAACATCTTCGTCTTCCAGATGTAGAGGATGTAAAAGAAGGAATTATTGCGGCAAAAATTGCGGCTCATGCGGCAGATATTGCAAAAGGTGTGAAAGGTGCCACAGATTGGGATTATGCCATGAGTACGGCAAGAAAGAAACTAGACTGGGAAGAAATGTTTCAGCTTTCCATTGACCCGGAAAAGGCAAGAAGATACCGGGCAGAGGCGAAACCGGAAAAAGAGGATACCTGTAGTATGTGTGGAAACTTTTGTGCTGTGAAGAATATGAACCGTATATTGGATGGAGAAATTGTTAGTATTTTTGATGAATGATAGAAGTTTCATGGTAACAGTTCAGGTAGTGTTTCATGAACTAAAATATTCGTTAGAGGTGTGACAAAAGAAATGCTATCCCAAAAAGCATATAAGGAAGAAAGAAACAGAAGTGTTTTGAAAAGAATAAAACATTTACTCATATTTATATTTTTCTTGGCTATAGAAGTTTTGATTGCTTTGTTTGTACATGATAACTTTATTCGTCCGTATGTTGGAGATATGCTGGTTGTTATTGTGATATATTTCTTTGTTAGAATTTTTATTCTGGAAAAATATAAATATCTTCCTGCTATTATATTTGCCTTTGCAGCCGGAATTGAAGTTTGTCAGTTTTTTCATATTGTAGAGCGATTAGGATTATCTGATAACACATTTATGAGAATCTTGATAGGTTCCACTTTTGATATAAAAGATATTGCTTGTTATGGCATTGGAAGTATGCTTATCCAAATGGCTGAATGGGTGAAAGGGAAGAGGTGATATGATGTTATTGTTGTTTTTAATCATTATGCTTGGTTTGGCACTTATTAGTGTAAATGCGAAATTGCCAGAAAAGCCAAGAAAAAATATAGGAATAGTAATTGGCATCATTGCCATTTTATTGTTAAGTTATAGTGGATATCTAAGAAGAAGTATAAATATAGGATTTAGAAACATTTTGGTTGGTGAGATGTTAATCATTCTTTCAATTGTTTTATTGGGAATAATGGTTGTTATCAATATAGTTTGTAGATTATTGAAATTGTCTGCAAAGACAAGAAAAAATACATTTATTGTGATAGCAAGTATAATCTTGCTGTGGGTGATAGGAAATGGTGTATACCATTATTTTTCATAGTGTAGAGAGATATATAAATTAGAAGAAAGGTTTGGTATAAATTATGGAATTATGGGATATATATGACAAGAATAAACAGAGAACCGGACGTACCATGAAGAGAAATGATTGGTGCTTAAAAGATGGAGAGTATCATCTTACAGTACTTGGCGTGGTAAAAAGAACGGATGGAAAGTATTTAATTACCCAAAGAACCATGGATAAATCTTGGGCTCCGGGATGGTGGGAAGTATCTGGAGGTGCGGCACAAGCTGGAGAGAATTCTTTAGATGCAATTATTCGGGAAATCAAAGAAGAAACGGGACTGGATGTGCGTGATGCAAAAGGAGGTTATTGTTTTACCTATCAAAGGGAAAATCCAGGAGAAGGAGACAATTATTTTGCCGATGTGTACCGTTTTGAAATGGATTTTGAGGAAAGTGATGTGACACCACAAGAAAAAGAAACCCTTGGGTTTATGATAGCAGATTTAAATCAGATAAAAGCTTTTGCAAAAGAGGGGATTTTCCTTCACTATGATAGTATTAAGCAAATCTTTGAATAGTAGAGCAGTTAGAAATTTTTAGAGAGAGTTTTGAACTCTCTCTTTTCTTAGTGCTGTTTTTTGGGTATAATAGGTAAATGAGCAAAAAAATGAAAATTCATATAGCCGTTGAATCGTAAGAATAATGTGAAAACAAAAAATGGATAGCAGAAGTTTATAAAACGAATTTAAAATTATTGAAACAAAAGCAATGAGAATGGAGAAAACTATGGCAGGAATTTTATATGGAGTTGGAATTGGACCAGGAGACCCGGAATTATTAACCCTAAAAGCGGTAAGAATTTTACAGGAATGTTCGGTAATAGGGATACCAGCAGAGAATACAGATGTTTGTACTGCATTTGGTATTGCAAGTCAGGCAGTACCGGAAATTCAGGAAAAAAGAATCATAAGTGGCGTAATTCCAATGACAAGAGAGGAAGATAAATTAGAAGAAGCATACCAACAGATATGCCAAAAGATAGAATCTGAATTAAAAGCAGGAGAAAATGTAGCTTTTTTGAATCTTGGAGACCCTACCATATACGGAACATATATGAAGATTCATAAGAAGATAATTGAAAAAGGATATATGGCAGAACTGGTTAGTGGAGTACCCTCTTTTTGTGCAGTAGCAGCAAGGCTTGGAGTGGATATTGCCACTAGAGATGAGAGTATTCACATTTTACCTGCTTGCTATGGAATGGAAGAAATTGAAAAATATAATGGTACGAAAATACTTATGAAGTCTGCCAGACGATTTGATGAAGTGACCAAAAAGTTAGAAGAATTAGAAGAAGAGGGAATTCTTGAGGCTTTTGCAGTGGCAAATTGTGGAATGAAGGAAGAAATCATTTATCCTAATATACAAAGCTTACGGCAACAAGGAGAAAAAGGATATTTTACAACGATTTTAGTGAAGGAAAAAGGTAACTGTTCATAAAAGTCCGATGGGAAGGCGTAGGAGAAGTTATGGAGCAGTATGTGAATAAAAATAAAAAGCAACTCCGTTGTGGCATTACAACCGGAACTTGTGCGGCTGCAGCGGCACAGGCGGCAGCAAGACATTTGGTTTTTGGTATAGAGAGTAAGGAAATTACCATATATACACCAAAGGGAGTGACTGTAGTTGTGCCAGTGGAATTTGTTACTTCGTTAAAGGATAAAGTGGAATATTTTGTAGTGAAGGATAGTGGGGATGACCCAGATGTGACAAACCATACAAAAATCTATGTTTCTGTGGAAAAAAGGGATATTGATAATGCCAAGGCACTCAAAATATTTGAAGATGAATCCAAACAATTTTGTTTGGATGGAGGGGAGGGTGTTGGAAGAATTACCCAAAAAGGCTTAGAACAAGAGATTGGGTATGCAGCAATCAATACTGTTCCAAGAAAAATGATTTTTGAGACAGTAAGAGAGGTTTGCCAGATTGGCGAGTACAAGGAAAAACTTTTTATACAGATTTGTGTACCAGAAGGAAAGAACTTAGCAAAAAAGACTTTTAATCCAAGACTTGGAATTGAGGGAGGAATTTCTATTCTGGGAACCAGTGGAATTTTAGAACCCATGAGTGAAAAGGCAATTATTGATACCATTGAAGTAGAGATCCGACAAAAAAAGGCAATGGGCAAAGAACGGATTCTGGTGACTCCTGGCAATTATGGGAAAAGTTATGTAGCAAAGTATTTGGGACTGGATATGGAAAGTAGTATAAAATGTAGTAATTATATAGGAGAAACATTAGATTTAGCAGTTACTTATGAAATAAAACAATTATTGTTAGTTGGTAATATTGGTAAACTTGTAAAATTGGCAGCAGGAGTTATGAATACACATTCCAAAGTGGCAGATGCCAGATGCGAAGTATTTGCTGCTTATGCAGGGCTTTGTGGAGGTACAAAAGAGTCTTTGGAACAGATTATGGAATGTAAGAATACAGATGAAATGTTAGCAGTTTTAGAAAAAGAGGGTATCAAAGAAACTGTGTTAGATCTGATTTGTAAGAGGATTCATGAACAAGTGGCACATCGGGTAGGAGATGAGCTGGAATTTGGCATTATGCTTTTTTCTGAAAAATATGGTTTTCTTGGACAAACAAAGGATGCTGGGAAGATTTTATCTGCATTTGAAAGAATTATTAGGTAAACAAATAATATAACTTTTCGTTGGGATAGTGAAATTATAATTAATAGAAAAGGAGGCGTATGTGATAGTTCAGCACTGACAATTTGATGTCACTATTAAAGGAGTTTGAGATGAATATTAAAGAAATAGTAAGTGAATTAAAAAATAATAGCAATTATGAAATTAAGCCAGCATGTGGCTACCCAAAACTTAAAGATGGTCATGTTCTACCAGATGATTTAAAAGCGTTTTATGGTATATGTGGAGGAATCAATTGTTATATTGAAGAAGGTGGATTTCCAATTGAAATCCTGTCACCAAGTGATTTTAAGGAGGCTAATAAGTTATTGCTGGGAAATGAGTATGCAGATGATATATCATCCTCATGGTATGTGATAGCAGATGCCGAAGATGGAAATTATATAACAATAGACTGTAGTCAAAATAGACTTGGAAAATGTTATGAAAGTTTTGAGTATAGCCATGCAATTGCTGGCGACTGTCCTGTTATTGCATTATCTTTCACAGAATTGCTAAATAGTATATTTGAATACAAAGGTGATTACTTTTTTTGGAAAGATAACACAAATTTTACATCATACGGTGATGCATATGATATTTAAAATTGTTACTGCTCACACCTACGGTGCAAACAGTAACGGAATTCAGCCTATTTAGACAAGGAGAAATAGATGAATAATTTTAAAGTGTTTTTAAGTAAAAGTGAAGATATGAGAAATGGATATATAAAAAGTTTAGATAATGTTGATTTGAATTTTAAGGATAAATGGCTAGAACATTTTGAATTAATACCAAATTTTTTTGAAGAAATCTATAGTGTTTGTAATGGGACTAAATTAGAAATATCGGAACAAATTTTTTTTGACTTTCTACCTGGTTTTCGTCTTATGCAAGTAGATGAAGTTATTGAAAAGTACGAAAAAGAATATAAAAATTGTTCTGAATTTGATAAAGTTATTCCTTTTTTAGCTGATAACGCAGGTTGTTATTATGCATATGCTAGAAAAAAGGATATAGAGTGTATAATTTTAGCATCTTATGAAGGAATGGAAATAATACATTCTGATATCTATTTATTTTGGAAGACAATAATAGCTTTCTACGATGAAGGTGTATATTTTTTGGATGAGGATGGATTCTTGTCATATGATTTTGAGATGGAGGGAGATATTGGGAGAAGATATAATATTGGAATAGATTACTGGAAGTGAAGGCATGTTTTAGACAAGATAGTAATTGATGGTATAATCAGATAGCAAATCGGAATTTCAGGGCAAAGATTCATATACATATTTTAAAGGAGAAAGAAATGATACATAAACGATATAACAACAAAAGCAAATTGATTACAGATACAAATAAACTTCAATTAACCAATGAAACAGAAGTTATTATTTATCGTGAAGAACAATATTATGATGAAGTTGTTGTTGATTTGGAGGGACAGGTGGATAAATTTGATGAATTAAAGCCACTTATTGGATTTGTGGCAGAAAATCTCTGTAAAATGGATTGTATTGCACAAAAATATGATGGTGATGACAAATTTGCAGAGAACTATGCAATTGCTTATGTATGCCTTGAGTCACCAAATACAATAAAATTAACATATTTTGGAACATTTGTGAATACCGAATTTGATGTAGTTTTTCAGTATATAAAGGAGGATCTTGTTCTGAAAAGTTTTGGTACCATGAAAAATATTCCATAAGCTCGGGATAGATGAGGGAGAAAATAAAATAGTGGAATATTGTAATTGTTTGTAACAGTTCAGGTAGGTCTGCACACTCCGCTGTGCAGACTGTAAAAAAGACTAAAGCAGGATTGGAATTGGGCAATTTACATGCGAAGCTTGCCTAATTCCGTAACGGGTCAGCCCCCCGGCTGAACTGTTACAATTGTTCAGAACATACTCGAGGATTTGCTTGACAAATCCGAGTTTTACAAGATTTTAGCCCTTCGCTTTGCGAATTTTATGGGGTAAAATCTCGTATCTGTTCAGGTACTGAACAGATACGGAATATTAGAAAAATAAGATCTAAAAACTTGATAAAATGAGAGACAAGGAACCACAAAAATATTTTGAAGAAATGAAAAAGGAGGAGAAAGAAAATGGTACATTTTGTAGGTGCAGGACCGGGAGCTGTGGATTTAATTACCGTAAGAGGTATGAGACTGCTGCAGGAAGCAGATGTGATTATTTATGCCGGTTCTCTGGTAAATCCTGAACTTTTACAATATGCAAAAAAGGACTGTCAAATATTTAACAGTGCAACAATGACTTTAGAGGAAGTGATTCACAAAATAGAGGAAGCGGAAAAAGAAGGAAAAACTACAGTCAGATTACATACTGGAGATCCAGCTATATATGGGGCAATTCAGGAACAGATAGACGAATTGAAGAAAAGAGAAATTTCTTTTGATGTGTGTCCTGGGGTAAGTTCCCTGTTTGGAGCAGCATCTTCTCTGCAAATGGAATACACCCTTCCAGGCGTTTCACAAACAGTGATTATTTCCAGAGGAGAAGGCAGAACACCAGTACCAGAAAAAGAAAAACTTTCTCTTCTGGCATCACATCAAGCAACTATGGTATTGTTTCTTTCTTGTGCTTTTCCAGAAAAGATAAAAGAAGAATTGTTACAAGGGGGGTATCAGGAGGACACTCCACTGGCTGTCGTGTATAGGGCAACCTGGCAGGATGAGAAAATTGTAAGGACAACCATTGGAGCATTTCCAGAAGACTTGAGAGAACATAATATTAGTAAAACAGCTTTAATTATTGTGGGAGAAGTATTAGAGGGAGATTATGAACGTTCCAAACTGTATGACCCAATTTTTACCACCGAATTTAGAAAAGGGACAGGAGAATGAAAATAGTCATATATACTTTTAGCAGGCAGGGATATCAACTTATGAAGAAGATTTGTTGTGGATTACAACAAATGGATAATAATTTGGAAATTTATGAAATTGTAAAGTGCAGCAGTATGGAAAGTCTATCAGAAAAAAGAAGTCTTTTAGAATGTGTGGAAGAATGGTTTTATAGGGCAGAAGTGTTGATTTTTATTGGTGCTGCAGGAATTGCAGTTCGTTCCATTGCACCATTTTTAAAACATAAAGCTAAAGATCCGGCAGTGCTAGTCATTGACGAAAAAGGAAATTATTGTATTTCACTTCTTTCTGGGCATACAGGAGGTGGCAATGCATGGTGTAAAAAGGTGTCTGCAGTATTTGGTGGAACTCCGGTGATTACTACAGCCACAGATTGTGAAGGATTGTTTGCTGTAGATGAATTTGCAAGAAGGAATAAGTTGCAGATTCTGGATTGGAAGATGGCAAAGAGAATTTCCGCAGCAATTCTGGAAGGGAAAAAGATAGGCTTTTTCTCGGATTGTTCTATAGAAGGAATTGTTCCAAAACAATTATATAAATTAGAGAATAAAGAAAAGAAAAAAGATTTGTGGATTAATATTTCTTATCAAAATGAGCAAGAAGGGCTGTTGTTAATTCCACCAATAATTGTAGTTGGAATAGGCTGTAGAAAGAATACTTCTTTTGAAAAAATTGCAGAGGCGGTTACAAAAGCTCTTTTAGAGGAAAAAATAAAAGAAGAGGCAGTTTGTCTATTGGCAAGTATTGATTTAAAAAAAGAAGAACAGGGAATTTTAAGATTTTCCAAGGAAATGGGAATTCCCTTTGTTACATTTCAAGCAGAAGATTTAAAGAAAGTAGAAGGAGTATTTTCGGAATCAGCTTTTGTAGAGCAAACTACAGGAGTTTCTAATGTATGTGAACGTAGTGCAGTACTGGCATCTGGTGGAGAATTATTATGTAAAAAAAAGATTTATGATGGAGTGACTATTGCATTAGCAAGAAAAAAGAAGGTGATTTATTTTGAATAAATTATATGTGGTTGGAATTGGACCAGGTGCGTATAAAAGTATGACAGTGGAGGCTATAGAAGCTTTGAAAGAATGTTCCGTAATTGTGGGATATTCTGTATATGTGGATTTAATAAGGGAATATTTTCCTAATAAGGAATATGTGGAAACGGGAATGCGAAAGGAAACAGAGAGGTGTCAGGCGGCTATTGATCTAGCATGTAAGGGACAAAAGGTAGCTGTAGTATGCAGCGGAGACGGAGTTGTATATGGTATGGCAGGATTGCTTATGGAACTGGGAGCAAAGGAAGAAAATTTAGAAGTAGAAGTAGTAGCAGGTGTTACCGCCGCACTTTCTGGAGGGGCAGAACTTGGAGCACCTCTTGGACATGATTTTGTTGTTATCAGTCTGAGCGATCTTATGACACCTTGGGAATTGATTGAAAAACGTCTGGCTTATGCTGCTATGGCTGATATGGTTATTTGTTTATACAATCCTTCCAGTAAAAAACGTACAGATTACTTAGAAAAGGCATGTACCATTATTTTGGAACATAGAAAAAAAGAAACCATTTGCGGTTTTGTGAAAAATATTGCCAGAAAAGGACAGGAAAAACGAATTCTTACTTTAGAAGAATTAAAAAATACAAAAGTAGATATGTTTACTACAGTTTTTATTGGAAATTCCCAGACTAAGCATATCAAAAACCAGATGGTAACTCCAAGAGGCTATCAGATTTCATAATTACTTAAACATTTTCTATATATATATATATAAAGGAAGGAGGGCAGTTTATGGGGAAAATTGTGGTTTTTGGTGGCACATCAGAAGGACGGAAGTTTGCAGAGATTTTTTCTAGATGCAGTTTAGAGATAGTTCTTTGTGTAGTCAGTGAATACGGGGCAAGCCTGCTGCCAGAGGAGGAAAATATTCATGTACATATAGGGGCTATGGATCAAAATGATATGGAGGAATTTTTAAGAGAACATACACCAGAATATTGTCTGGATGCTACCCATCCTTATGCAGTAGAAGCAAGTGAAAACATTTTAACCTGCTGTAGTCATTTGAAGATACCTTGTATACGAATTACCAGAGAGCAGGAAGATGTGGAAAACAGAGATATATACTACAAGGATAGTATAGAAGGAGCAGTGGAGTTTTTGCAAAATACCAAAGGAAATATATTTCTGACCACAGGAAGTAAAAATTTGGAAAAGTTTGCTCTATTAAAAAACTACAAAGAGAGATGTGTAGCCAGAGTACTCCCTACCTTAGAGGTGATGATAAAATGTAAGGAATTGGGATTTGAAGGTAAAAATCTTATTGGAATGCAAGGACCTTTTACAAAGGAAATGAATGTTCTTATGCTAAAAGAATCAAATGCTGCATGGCTGGTAACAAAAAATTCAGGTAAGGCTGGAGGATTTTTGGAAAAATGTGAAGCAGCGAAAGAGGTTGGTGCAAAGATTCTGGTAATTGGAAGGAAGGCAGAAGAAAGTGAGAATCAAATGACACTTTCTGAGGCGGTAACATTTATGCAGGAAAGATATCATATTAAGAATAAAAGACAGGTATATATGGTAGGAATTGGTGTAGGGGATGCCAAATATATGACAAAACAAGCACAGGAACTTCTGGAAGAATGTGATGTTATAATAGGTGCAAAAAGGATGCTTGCAGCATATGATTTTCAAGGGAAAAAGCCACAATTTGAAAGTTTTAAGAAAGAAGAGATTGTACACTTTTTAGATACCCATAGGGAATATAAAAAAGCATGTATTGTATACTCTGGTGATGTTGGGTTTTACTCTGGGGCAAAAGGAATGACCAAGTTGTTAAAAGAGTATGAGGTACATTTAGTGACAGGGATTTCTTCGCCAGTCTTTTTTTTAAACCAGTTAAACATTCCATGGGAGCAGGTAAGGCTTATAAGCTGCCATGGACAAAATGGAAATCTGTTACAAGAAATTAAGGGTCATGCAAAAGTCTGTTCACTTCTTGGAAAGGAAGATGATATAAAAAATATCAGCAGGGAGCTTTTGAAATTTGGTATGGAGCAGGTGAAAATTACAGTTGGGGAAAGATTATCTTATCCCACAGAACGGATAATTAAGGGATATCCGAAAGATTTTCTGGAAGAAAATGTAGATTCTCTTTCCGTTGCTTTATTTGAAAATAAAGATTACCAAAAAGAGATACAAGGTGGTATTTTGGATGAGGAATTTTTTCGGGGACAAGTTCCTATGACAAAAGAAGAGGTTCGGGCTGTAGCTTTAAGAAAATTACAGTTACAAAAGGATTCGGTTGTATATGATATTGGAGCCGGCACTGGATCTATATCTATAGAAGCAGCAAAAGTCTGTACAGAAGGAAAAGTATATGCTATTGAGCGAAAAGAGGAAGCTGTAGAACTATTAGAAAAAAACCAGCACCAATTTCAGGCTTGTAATATGGAAATTGTAAAAGGAGAAGCACCGGATGTCTTGAAGGATTTAGAGATGCCTACTCATGCATTTATTGGTGGAAGTAATGGGAAAATAAAGGAAATTTTAAAAGAAATTCAGAGGAAAAATCCAAAGATAAGGGTGGTAATCAGTGCTATTGCTATAGAAACAATTGCAGAAGCCCAAAAGCTAGAAGAGGAATATCCTGATATGGAAATTGTGCAGATACAGATTTCCAAAGCCCAAAAACTTGGAAGATATCATTTGATGAAAGGGCAGAATCCTGTGTATTTGTTCTCATTTGGTGGAAAGGATAAGAAAAATGAAGGAGAATAGAAAGATTCCACGATTGCTATTTGCAGCACCAAAAAGTGGAAGTGGGAAAACCATGGTAGTATGTGGTATAATTGCTGCCATGAAAAAAAGGGGAAAAAAGGTTGCAGCCTTTAAATGTGGACCGGATTATATCGACCCTATGTTTCACCGAAAAGTATTGGGTGTAGAATCCGGGAATATAGATACTTATTTTACAGAGGAAGACACGACCAGATATATATTTTATAAAGAGGCACAAGATGCAGATATTGCAATTTTAGAAGGGGTAATGGGATATTACGATGGTCTTGGAGGGCAAAGTCCCAAGGGAAGTACTTATGATGTGGGAAAAGTAACAAAGACACCTGTGGTACTGATTGTAGATGGAAAAGGTGCCAGTGTATCTCTTGCAGCGGTAATCAAAGGTATGATAGAATATCGGAAAGACAGTAATATTCAAGGGATATTGTTAAATCAGGTGTCCTCTGGGTATTATGACCGGATACGGGAAGTAATAGAACGGGAATGTAAGGTAAAAGTGCTTGGATATTTGCCACAGTTAAAGCATTTAGAAATACCATCCAGACACTTGGGATTGGTTTCTCCAGAAGAAATTACTGCTTTTGGAGAATGGGCAAATCAAGTTGCTAACGAATTAGAAAGAACCATAGATATGGAAGAGTTACTAAAAATCGCAGCATTAGCAGAGGATATAGAAGAGAACGAAAAAGCACTACATTTCCCAGTTTTAGAACATAAAGTGAAGCTGGCAGTTGCAAGAGATGAGGCATTTTCCTTTTACTATCGGGAAAATGTGGAAGTATTAGAAAATATGGGAGCAGATTTGGTTTATTTTTCTCCATTACATGATAAAGAATTGCCAAAGGAAATAGATGGATTGGTTTTGTGGGGAGGATACCCAGAGCATTATGCCAGAGAACTGGAAGAAAATGAAGGCATGCGTAAGGATATTTTCAACGCCTGCAAAAGTGGTCTTCCATGTATTGCAGAGTGTGGAGGATTTTTATATCTGCAACAGACCTTGGAAGGAGAAGATGGAAAAAATTACCAAATGCTGGGAGTATTAAAAGGAGAAGGTTACCGAACCCAGAAGTTAAGCCGTTTTGGTTATATGGAGGCAGTGAATGAAGTAAATGGTATTGTAGAAAAGGGAGAAAAGATAAAGGGACATGAGTTCCACTATTGGGATTGCACTAATAATGGTGAAGCATTTCTGGCGAAAAAACCATTAGGTAAGAAAAGTTATCATTGTATGATAAATACCTCCAATTTGTTAGCTGGATTTCCACATCTCTATTACTATAGTAATCTTTCCATTATAAAAGGGTTTTTGGAAAATTGTGAAAGGATTCATGTAAAAAGGGAAGCAAAGAAACATTGGGATAAAATTGCAAAGCCCATTGATAGTCTCGGACTTATGGAGGATTATGTTGTAAAGTTATGTGGTATGCAAAACACGTTCCATCCGCCAAACATCAAAAAACGGGCATTGATGATTCTTTGCGGAGACCATGGTGTGGTAGCAGAAGGTGTGACCCAGACAGATGCTTTTGTTACGAAAATTGTAAGTGAAAATTTTGCAAAAGGAATTTCTACAGTGAATCATATTGCAAGATATACAAAAACAGATGTATATGTTGCAGATATTGGAATGGATACCCCAAGTTATCATCAAGACAAATTGGTTATGGGAGAAGTAGTGAACCGAAAAATAAGAAGAGGAGCAGGAAATATAGCAAAAGAACCTGCTATGACTATAGAAGAATGTGAAAAGGCAATACAAGCCGGAATCTCTTTAGTTGAAGAATTAAAGAATAAGGGATATGAAATTATAGCTACAGGAGAAATGGGAATAGGAAATACTACCCCTTCCAGTGCATTAACTGCTATATTTACTGGTGAAAAGGTAAAAGCAGTGACCGGACGGGGAGCCGGATTATCAGAAGAAGGACTGGAAAAAAAATATCAGGTAGTTGAGCAAATTATGGAAAGAGTAAAGAAAAAAGATTTAAAGAAACCAAAAGAGATTCTTGCAGAAGCAGGAGGACTGGAGATTGCCGGGCTGGTTGGTATATTTTTGGGGGGTATGAAATATCGGATTCCAATTGTAATGGATGGAGTAATTTCTACTGCTGCCGCCTTAACTGCAATGAAAATTGCACCTAAAGCAACAGAATTTATGTTACCAAGCCATGTTTCCCATGAAGGTGCGGCAAAAGCGGCACTTTCTTATATGGGACTTCCTGCTATGATTCATGGGGAAATGTGTCTTGGTGAAGGAACCGGGGCATTATCTTTGTTTCCTTTGTTGGATATTGCTATAGAGGTTTATGAAAAAATGGGAAGTTTTCAAGATTATGCTATAGAGCCTTATCAAAGATTTAAGTAATGGGATTAAGGAGGATATAATGTTAGTGGTAATAACAGGAGGAAGTGGCAGTGGAAAGTCTAAGTATGCAGAAGAAGTAGCAGTGGATTTTCTTCATACCAATTTTCAAAATGGAAGACTGTATTATATTGCTACAATGAAATCTTTTGATGAAGAAACAGATAAAAAAATTGCCAGACATCAGGAAATGAGAAAAGGTAAAGGATTTGAAACCATAGAGTGTCCGATAGGGCTTGGAAATCTGAAATTTACTAAGAAAGATGTGGTGCTTGTGGAATGTATGTCTAATCTGTTGGCAAATGAAATGTATGCAAAGGAAGGCAGTATTCAAAGCAGAACAAAAGAACCTTTATTTTTTCAACAGGTAAAAGATGCTATTGTTCATCCAATTTTTTCATTAAAGGAACAAGCAGGCTGCGTGGTAGTCGTAACCAATGAAGTATTTTCTGACGGATTGGATTATAGTGAAGAGAGCCTCACTTACATAGAAGGTTTGGGATATATAAACCAGCAGCTTGGACAAGTGGCAGACGAGGTAGCAGAGGTAGTATGTGGAATACCGGTTTGGATAAAGAAAAAGGAGTTGTGATATGTGTTTCGGTCAATAATAATGGCATTTTCTATGTATTCCAGAATACCTATGCCAAAAGTAGATTGGAATGAAAAAAGCATGAAATATATTTTGTGTTTCTTTCCTTTTGTTGGTGCAGTAACAGGAATCCTTAGTATAATTTGTCTATGGGGTTGTAAAAAAATGGGAATTGGTACTATATTTACATCAGCAGTTCTTACCATTCTTCCTCTGTTGGTAAATGGTGGAATTCACATGGATGGATTTTTAGATACTATAGATGCAAAAAGTTCCTATAAATCAAAGGAAGAGAGACTGAAAATTTTAAAAGATCCAAATACAGGAGCTTTTGCTGTGATTTATGGAATCGTATATATATTGCTTAGTTTTGGATTGTTTAGTGAAATTACCAGACAAGAAATGATTTTTGTGGCAGTTGGATATTTCTTTTCCAGAGCCTTAAGTGGATTTTCTGTGGTAACTTTCCAAAAGGCAAGAAAAGAGGGGATGGCAGCATCTACAGCAGAGTCGGCTAATAAAAAAGTAAAATGGATAATCTTGCTTGAGATTTGTTTATGTGGGATATTGTTTTTGTTGTTACAGCCAATTATGGGAAGTTTATGTATTCTTTCTGGTATTTTGGTATTTTTGTATTATAAGAATATGGCACATAAATTGTTTGGCGGGGTAACTGGTGATTTGGCAGGATATTTTTTACAATGTTGTGAGTTAATGATATTATTGGTTGTGGTATTGTTTGGAAAAGCTTTACTATAACATTAATTTGGTTAAGTATAGTTAAATAGGCATTTGTGAAACTCAATTTACTCATAGAGTTTTTGTGCAATGTTCACATATCAACGCAAGGCACGTTTTCACTGCTCTCAACCGTAACGGTACATAAGGTGCTAAAAAACAGCACCTAAGTACCAACGGTCTCGAAAGCACCTTGCTTTGATATGTAAATCTGCACAAAATAATTTAAGTTAATGAGAGTTTCACAATTACCTAGTATAGTTATAAGAAAGAAGGTGGAAGAATGATATTAATTGTAGGTGGTGCTAATCAAGGGAAAAAGGCTTATGTCAAGAAAAATTTTGGGGAAGATTACAAAATAATAGAAGATTATCATAAGCAGGTAGAGCGGGAATGGAACAATGGGAAAAATCCCATAGAAGAAGCAGAGAAACTATTGCAATCAACAGAAAAACTGGTGATTATCAGTAATGAGCTTGGTTATGGTCTTGTTCCCATTAATAAATTTGAGAGAGAATATAGAGAAATAAATGGGCGGGTAAATTGTTATCTGGCAGAACAGGCAGAAAAAGTGATTCGTGTAATTTGTGGCATAGGCACACAGATTAAATAGGAGAGCATCACCTTAATCACTGCTCCTTAAAATAAAATACCTCCCCCTTTGCCCGAAACGGAAGTCTGTTCCCATAAGGAATTAAAAATGCATGTGTATGTTTCACACACAGGTTTTCTTCAATATATCCATCTGTAATAATCAAAATTGGACCATTTTTAGGAAAGTCCTTTGCCTGCTCCAATAAGTCTATCCCTGGCTGTAAAACAGTACCGCCCCTTCCCTGTACGGTCACTCGTCCAGCAATATCTTCTGGTGCAAGATATCCTGCATCATAAGCCTGTGCATCACAGAAAATCACTCTGGCAAGAGGAACTTCCTTAGAGGCGGCATAACTTGCAATAGAGCCCAGTGCCATTCCGATTTGTTTTGCAGACATGGAGCCTGAGGTATCTACCACAACTCCAAAGGTTCTGCTGTCTGTAGGAATATTATCTGGCACATAACTTGGGCGGGGAATATCTGGTGTTGCACCCTGTCTGCGGCTTGGTCTTGCATAAGTGCGGTGTTTCTCTAAAGGAGCAAAAAAACAGTCAAACCATTTTGCCAGTTTTACATCCCATGGAATAGGAGGCATGGCAAGGGCACGGATTTCCTCTAATAATCCAGCAGGAATAAACCCTCTGTCATGTTCTGTGTGGTATTCTAACCCCTGCATTAAAGCATTTTTATAAAAATCATCTAAGGTAGTATGAGAATTGCTGTCTGAAAATGTACCTGGCTTCCCTTTTATAACATCACCTTTCCCGTAACCTCTAAATGTATTCATTTTCATATATTTACGCAAATCGGACTGTATCATGTCATAGATAGATTCCGCAGACATTCCCTTTAATTTTTCATCTAATAATAAACCTCCTTCTGGCATTGTTCCAATCTGCATTTCCTGCAGCCATCCGTTAATCACAAAGTCACAGGAGATATTCCATAGGTAATGGTCACGTCCCTGGCAGCGTTGGTGGTGGGAAAGTCCTGCATGTAAATATTCATGGGCAAGGACAAATTTCCATTCTTCCATTTGAAAACCTGCAGCAGGGTTTATGTATATCTCACCAAGAGAAGCATCTACCGCAGCAATCTGAATTTCATTTTTTTGGCAGTAGAGAGAATCTTCTATAATCTTAAAAGAGGCTGCAAGACCACCAAGAAGTGGATAATGGTCTATAAACCATCTTGCAGCTTTGGCAGGAGGAGTATCTTTTCGTTCATTTCTTTCATGTCCTCCTGCATCACTAACTACATCCGTCACAGATTCTGCCAATGCATATGCAAAACAAGCAGCATATCTGTTGTGTTCCTGTGTTTTTTCATTATAAACAATTGGTTTTTCCAAACCTTCCATATCCATATGGTAGGAATCGGCTGTACTGTATTTCTGACTATCACAAGGAACATTGTGTTCTACCAAGTAGTCATATATTTTTAACTCATCTGTAAGGCTGCCAGGAAAAGAAGTGATAGGATCTGTGCAAAGGGGGTTGCCAAATTTAATATCCGACAAAAATTTTGTAATGTAGATATCACAAGCAGCATTCCATAAGTGAAGATTACAGGAAACTTTCTTTTCCGTAGTCCCGTCTGGTGCTGCCTTTTCATATCCTGGCATTTTTTCTGCATCAAAATGCCCAAAGGCAAGGTGGAGCTGGCAATGTGCAATGGTGTATGCCCATTCTTTCGGGGTAAGATAGGTATCTTTATTTACATAAATATAACCGTTGCTGTTTACAACCGCTGCAATGTTCTTTCCCATATATTTATTAGTACTAGTGATGATTTTTCCATATAAACGGGAAAATATGGGGTGCTGGTTTACCATTTCTGTACCATATTTTAGATTTTCTTCAGAAGGCTTCATTTTTTGCCTGCTGTTTGAATTATTTTTCTTATTTGACACAGGTAATCACCTTCCATTCTGAAATTCGCTTGCCAAGCGAGGCAGGTCACGGACAATTTCCATCATAAACCAGTCGGGTAACACATTGCCTTCTTCTGCAGATACCACCATTTGTGCAATTTCATAATTTATTTGTGATAAATCACGAATGAGAGCTTTGGCACGATGGGTAAAATATGCTGCGTTTTTGTTCATTTTTTGTTTGTTCTTTGGAAGTTCATGTAAAAGCTGTGCACGAAAAGACTGTGCAAGAAAATACAACACGTCACGTTCCTCTGGTTTAGAAGGCCATTTTACTTCACCTTTAATAATGTCGCTAAGCAGATGGGAATTTTTCATCTGCTTTGTATAGGCAAGAAACATTCCTGCATGGGAGGCAGAAATGCAGCCGTATGTAAGGATGCGAAGGTATTCTTCTGACAACTCTTTTCTCCCGGCACCTGACTCTGTTAAGGCATCACTTAACATGTGCCATGAACGTGGAGTGGAGTATGGTTCTTCTGTTTTTGGCGGTTCGGAAAATAAATGATCAGGTCTCTGGCAGATGTAATCTGTAATCCATGGATGAATGCCTGCTTCATAAGCCCATGAAAGCCATTGTTTTGAATCTGCTTTTAACTGGACATGGAACATACGGTTAATCAGGGCAGAGGACATCGTTTTTACAATGGCACTATCTTGGGAACGGTTTCCGGCTCCAATTACAATGCTGCCCTCTGGAAGATAGTATTCCCCAATTCTTCTTTCATGAATAAGACTGTAAAAGGCTTTTTGCACTTCTTGTGAACATGCATTCAGCTCGTCAAGAAATAAAACATAAGGTTCCTTTCTTGCAATCATTTTTGGTGGAAGGAATTCGGAAGTTTCTCCCTTAATTTGTGGAATTCCAATAATATCTTCGGGAGCAAGCTGGCTGCCAAGGAGGGAAACACATGGAAGACCAACTTCTTGGGAGAATTTTTCTACCAGTGCTGATTTTCCAATACCTGGTGCACCCCAGATAAATACAGGACGTACTGGTGCTACATTTAATAAAATTTCTAATAAATCATCTTATGTTATATTAATGGGTAAATTCATATATTATATATCCTTTCTTCTAAAAGGATACTTTTTTTGGAACTATTAAGATATATTTAAAAAAGAATGTAATTGTTCAGGTACTGAACAGATACAAAAGAACACAAAAAAAGTACCTCAATGTATAAGAGATACTGGTATTGTACGGTGAAGCTGTATAATAGATAAAACCTAAGCATCACTAAGGACAACCAGACCTCTGTTGTTAACTGCTAAATTGTTTGAATGAAATAATTGTTGTTTTGTCATAATTGTCCTCCTTTCTGTGCTTGGTAAACTGTTACAATAGTTTCAATAAAATGTGTTACTATGTGGTTCAGTATATCAGAATGGGGTCATAGTGTCAATACTATTTTTAAAAGAACCAGGACAAACGCATGAGTAAAGAGATACTTGACAATTTATATACTGTGCGGTACGATATATATACAGGAGGCACAGTAAATGAGTATTGAAGATTGGAAATCCCAAATCAAACGGGGAACACTTGAATTTTGCATTCTGCTGATGATAAAGCAGAAACCATCTTATGGATATGAAATTATTAGCACTTTGGAAAAATATCCTATTATAGCTGCCAAAGAAAATACCATTTATCCATTACTTAGAAGACTGTTGAAGGAAGAATATATTTCATCTTCATGGCAGGAGAGCATAGAGGGTCTACCGCCACGAAAATATTATTCCATTACTAATAAAGGACAGGAATACCTTTCTATGATGTTTGTGGAATGGAATCATCTGTTAAATGTTGTCAATGAACTCAAAGGGGAATAAAATTATGGAGAAAATATTAGATGAATACCTTACAAAATTTGAAAAATACCTAAAACCGATTGCTGTATCAGAACGCATGGATATTGTTAAAGAGATGAAAAGTGAAATACAGGAACTACAAAACAATGGCATTTCTGCTGAACAAATTATTGAAAGGTTGGGCAATCCGAAAGAATTGGCAAAAAGTTATCTTGGAGATTTACTCTCAAAAGAAAGTGGATTTAGTTGGAACAGGTTTTTAACTATTTGTGCATTCTATAGTTTAGTAGGATTTTCTGGAATGGTTGTAATTCCTTGTTTGGCTATGATAGCCCCTATATTTATTGTATTTGGGATTGTGGCACCAATTTTAGGTGCAGTGAAAATGATCGATTATGCTTTTAACCTTCATTTGTCTTATGTAGCAAATATCCAAATAGTGCTTGGAGGTATTACAGAATTAAATCCTATCGTAGAATTTATTGCCACACTTGTCATTGGTATTTTCTTCTATTATGTAGGACATAGTGCATGGAAAATGCTGGTGTCTTATTGCAAAAAAGTTAGTAAAACTAAAAATAAGTTATCAATATAAAAAAATCTGGTTACTGTTCACTCACAAGCTTGACACTTGCTGTCAAGCTATGTGCCAAGAACATAGAACAGCCAAGAATCCAGCTTTTCGCCGAAGGCGAAATCTTAATAGGCTGGATTCTGTTACAGTTAGCACCGTAGGTGTGAACTGTAACAGAATCTGACCTGTTACTTAGATTGTTTTTTAGAAAAGAAAGGGAAATATAACAGAAAAAAGAAAATGAAGGTATATTTAATACGGCACGGGCAAACCAAAGGAAATTTAGAAAAAAGGTATGTGGGCAGAACAGATGAGGTATTATGCAGGAAGGTAGCAGAAGATTTAAAAAAATATACTCTGCCCAAAGTAAATAAAATATATGCAAGTCCTATGAAACGATGTAAAGAAACAGCTCAAATCCTATATCCTAATCAGGCTATAGAAATAGTGGAGGATTTTCGGGAATGTGATTTTGGAGAATTTGAATATAAAAATTATGAGGATTTAAAAGAAAATGTTGCTTATCAAATCTTTATAGATACTATGGGCGAAAGTGGATTTCCACAAGGAGAAGATATAAAAAATTTTAAGGCTAGATGTCAAAATGCCTTTTATGATGTGATAAGGCAATGCCAACCAGAAGATACAGTAGCATTTGTAATTCATGGTGGTACGATTATGTCCATTATGGAAAAATTTGCAGTCCCTCATAAAGATTATTATAGCTGGCAGATTGGAAATGGACAAGGTTATGTGGCAGAAGTTGCATGGGAAGAAAGTAAGATGATGATAATGAAAGTAGAGAATATATGCAGGAAAGAATATTGATTATTTGTGTGGGATTTTTATTGGATTTCTTGTTTGGAGACCCATACTGGTTGTGGCATCCTGTACGTTTTATTGGGAAATTCATAACATGGACAGAAAAATTTCTTAGAAAAGGTTTCCGAATTAGAGAAGAGAAAGAGGAAGACAAACAAAAGAAAAGATTTGCAGGATTTCTTCTAGTAATTATTGTAATTGCAGTGTCTATGTTTATTCAATGGGGACTTCTTCTTTTAGCAGGAAGAATACATAAATATTGTCAAATAGCCTTAGAATGTTTCTGGTGTTATCAGTTTTTGGCAATGAAATCTTTGAGAATGGAAAGTATGAAAGTATATCAGGCATTGGAAAAAGATGATATAGAAGGTGCCAGGTATGCCGTTTCCATGATTGTAGGAAGGGATACCAAGGAATTGGATAAAAAGGGAATTACTAAGGCAGCAGTAGAAACGGTAGCAGAAAATACCTCGGATGGTGTTATTGCACCTCTTCTTTTTATGCTTTGTTTTGGTGTACAGGGAGGATTATTTTATAAAGCTGTGAATACCATGGATTCTATGGTTGGTTATCGTAATGATACTTACCAATATTTAGGAACAGCAGCCGCAAAATTAGATGATATTTTAAATTACATTCCAGCAAGGGTGTCGGCAATTTTTATGTTGATAGCGGCTTTTTTTCAAGGGTTAGATTACCAGAATGGAATTAAGATTTTTTGCAGAGACCGCTATAATCATAAAAGTCCAAACTCTGCCCAAACAGAGGCAGTATGTGCAGGGGTGTTAAATGTGGAGCTGGCAGGAAATGCATGGTATTTTGGAAAGCTTTGTGAGAAACCAACTATAGGAGATAACAATAGGGAAATTGAACCGAAAGATATATGCAAGGTGAATCAGCTTATGTATGAAACTTCTTTGCTGACCTTGCTTTTAGGAATCGTTATGCTCTTTGTTGGAGGAAAACTGTAACAGTTCGGCTCCTAGCTGCGATAGCAGCGGTCTGCAATATAAATCGTGAATAATTGAGGTTTAAGATGGGAGAAGTGATAAGTCTAATGGAAAAATTTTTTATGTATATGAAAGAACATGGCTGGAATATAAAATGGAAGGAAAAGAAAGAATGTAATTTACCAGAAATAGTAGAAAATAGATATTCCAATATTGATGAAAAATGGTTTGCGTTTATCAGCCATGTAGAATTTGTTTTAAGTCAAGATGAGACAACTTGGTTTTTATGTTCAAACGATTATTATACTCAAGATGAGGATTCCTTTCAATGGAATGAATGGGAGAGGATTAGCCTTGAGAGTGCTGAAGATGATGAAGAATGGCAAATGGAGATTCAGAAGTTCTGGGATAATTATTTCCCAATCGTAATGTCTGTAAAAGATGGTTATTCCTATTACGCAATGTCCATGGAAGATGGTTCTATTGTATATGGAATTGAGCCGGAATTTGAAGAATATAAGATAGTTGCAGATTCATTCTGTGATTTTATAGAAAAAATTCTTAGAGATGAAATACATTTGTAAATAAAATGTATCTGTTCAGGTACTGAACAGATACAATAAAATGAAATAGAGGAGTAATGACATGAAATATATACATGGAGGTGATATTTACGGAAAACAAATCGACTTAGATTTCTCTGTAAATGTAAATCCACTAGGGATGCCAAAAGGAGGCGTAGAGGCTGCCATGGAGGGAATAGGTTATGCCAGCCAGTATCCAGATTATAATTGCACAGAATTAAAGGGAAAAATAGCAGAAAAGAAAAAAATAGATAGAGAAAATATTCTAGTTGGAAATGGTGCAGCAGAATTGATATTTGCCTTTTGTCAGAGTATCCACCCATGTACTGCACTTGCTGTGGCACCTTGTTTCGGGGAATATGAAAGAGCAGTACAAAGTGTGGGAGGGCACATGAAATATGTTCCTCTTAGCAAGAAAGCTGATTTTGAAATACAAGAAGATTTTGTGTCAATGATTACAGATGAGATAGACATAGTTTTTATTTGTAATCCCAATAATCCAACAGGAAAGCTGATTCCGAAAGAGATTATGAGATCCATTATAAGAAAATGCAAAGAAACTAACACTTATTTATGTGTGGATGAATGTTTTCTTCCTTTTCTTCCTAATGAGGAAGAATATACTTTACTTGGCAGTAAATATCCTCATGTCATTATTTTAAGAGCATTTACTAAAATATATGGAATGCCAGGATTACGTCTTGGTTATGCGGCCTGTGAAGATAAAGAGCTTCTTTATAAAACCAGAATGGTATTGCAGCCGTGGAATGTGTCTATTCCAGCACAGATGGCAGGAATTGCTGCGTTAGAGGATGAATCATATTTGAAAGAAACCCATAGGCTGATTCAAAAAGAACGAAATTATCTGAAAGAGGAAATGGAAAAGGGATTGGCAGAAAAAGTGTATGATTCCAAAGGGAATTTTTTATTGTTTAAGGCACAAGAAGACTTAGCAGAACAATTACTAAAAAAGAAAATTTTAATTCGTGATTGCAGTAATTTTCCAAATCTTTCCAGAGGGTATTTTCGCATCTGTGTAAGTGGGCATAAAGAAAATATGGAGTTAGTGAAAAGATGGAAGGAAATGAGTGAACAGTAACGAAAAAGGACATTAGGAGGCAGAGATGGCAAAAGCAATTATGATACAGGGAACCATGTCTAATGTAGGAAAAAGCATTATTGTAGCAGGTTTATGTAGAATATTTCAACAAGATGGATACAAGGTAGCACCATTTAAATCACAAAATATGGCATTAAATTCCTATATTACAAAGGAAAATCTGGAAATGGGAAGAGCACAGGTGGTACAGGCGGAAGCATGTAAAATTGAACCTTCTGTATATATGAATCCTATTTTGCTAAAACCTGTAACAGATATGGGTTCTCAGGTAATCGTAATGGGTGAAGTAGTAGGGAATATGAAGGCTATGGATTATTTTAAGCGAAAAAAGGAATATATTCCTATTATAAAAAAAGCATACGATACTCTGTCACAGGAATATGACATCATTGTAATAGAGGGGGCAGGAAGTCCGGCAGAAATTAATTTAAAACAAGATGATATTGTAAATATGGGAATGGCGAAACTGGCAAATGCTCCTGTGTTGCTGGTTGGAGATATTGACAGGGGAGGAGTATTTGCACAGCTAATTGGAACAGTGGATTTACTAGAGCCAGAGGAACAGAATCGCATTAAGGGACTTCTTATCAACAAATTTCGAGGGGATAAAAGCATTCTTGCTCCAGGACTTGATATGATTTATGAGCGTTGCAAAAAAGAAGTTCTTGGCGTTGTGCCTTATATAAATCTGGATATAGATGAGGAGGATTCTCTGGCAGAAACTTTGCATCAGAAAAAAGCCAATGCCCTTTTAGATATTGCAGTGATACGACTTCCGAAAATTTCAAATTTTACAGATTTCCGTGCTTTGGAAATGGAATCTATAGTGTCTATAAGATATGTGGAAAAAACATCCCAATTGGGGCAGCCGGATATGGTGATTCTGCCGGGAACGAAAAATACTATAAAAGATATGAAATGGCTGCGGGAATCAGGCATGGAAGCAGCTATTCTCAAATTAAAGAATACCACAATTTTTGGAATATGTGGAGGATACCAAATATTGGGGGAAGAAATTGTGGATGCCTGTGGTGCAGAGGATTATGGTAAGATTAGAGGTATGGGACTTTTGCCAATGATAACTATGTTTGAATCTGAAAAAACAAGAACCAGAGTGGAAGGAAATGTTACAGAGCTGGAAGGAGAGTTTCAAACCCTCTCTGGAACAAAAGTATCTGGTTATGAAATACACATGGGAAAATCAAAAATAAGTAGAAATAAGAAGAAGGAAGAGTCCGATTTGCAAGAGGGGGATTTACTTTGTATAGATGGACATTTAGAGGGATATAAAAAGGAAAATGTGATGGGAAGTTATCTTCATGGAATATTTGATGAAGAAGAATTCCGAAGAAGATTGCTGGAGATTCTTTGTAAGAAAAAGGGGATTGCATTTGAAATGGAAAAGGGCATGTCCTATCGGGAATACAAGGAAAGCCAGTATGATAAACTGGCAGATGTATTAAGAGAAAATATAGATATGAAACGGATTTATGAGATTATGTTGGAGAATGGTGAAGGTCACATTTAATATTAAACTTTTTAAATTTAAATAAATTATATCTATTAATATTTAAAATTATATGTTTCAGTTGTATAAAGTGTTTCATCCATAGAATACTAATACTACAGAGCAAAAATTGACATATATGACAATAGAAAATATCCTGATAAATGGACTTTACAATGATTTGGGATTTATGATAGGCAACAAGTTGATTGTCACAAAAGCTGATATATCTGCATTTGTGGCAGTTGTTTTCTATCCTTAACATTTTACTGTTTTATAGATTTTTTTTCAACAACTGGATTAGCTCTTCTTTTGCATCACAGCTAAGAGGAACAAAAAATATTCACAATAAATTTTGCCTATTTTAGTCTTTTTTTATCTGATATAGTAAAATATAAGAAAAAGATTTACGCACAGGAGGAAACGCATGATGAAAATTTTTTAATGACTTTTTGGAGTGGATAAAGGAAGTGGAAGAACCAAAAAATCTTAGCTATACCACATATACACAGACTGATTTCACATGTATAGGTATTATGAAAAATGCCTACTCTGTTGAAAGTATGAGGCAGATGAAGGAAGTGTTCAATGAAGATATTTGCATCGACACCCTAAGGATCATGTCTGGCAATACAAAATAGTCTGAAATGCCGCACTATGATAACCTGAACTGTTATTTGGAAAAATTTTCATTGGTATGTTTGTTAGAACTGAGAAAAAAGATGGTAAACAGCTTGATATGAAGCAAACAGTTTTATTTTGCAAAGGTAAGGAAAAAATGCTGGAGAGTAATCCCAGACGAAACAGGACTGTGAGATAAATGTCGTAAAACGTCTGGTGAATCAATTAAAGAAAGAACACCCAAGGCTGTCTGTCTTCAGGTGGATCCACTGTATGCCACAGAAGGGATGATGGAACTATGCAGGAAAAACGGGTTGGAGATATATTTTTACACAAAAAGAAACACATCAGAAGCATTTATTGGAAGCTTATGAATGGATAAAAGGGGGTGGAAAAAAGAACATATGCCAGGAATGTGGAACAGGAACGTTTATCAATTATATGGAAAACATATCAGGCAAAAAAGAAACCATGAATGTATTTGAATATGAATATACAATGAAGGTAAAAGGAAAAGATGAAAGATAGCACCTGCAGTGGGTCAGTGATATAGAACTAACACAGATAACAGATATCTTAATGCAGTTGTATCTGGCATGGAAGCCACTTATAAAAGAGATAAAACAGAGTATAAAAAATACATCTTCAAGGCTACTGGAAAGTTTCCGATGACAACCAGTAACAAACGAAGATGTAAAATATATAATGAGATATACAACGATACATCTTAGTTAACATACTCATTATACAACAGGAGGTGATAAAAGA